>JBJSZF010000297.1:0-3409 GCA_046090125.1 Verrucomicrobiota bacterium | reverse complement strand
CCGTGATGACTTGGCGGAAGGTGCGGCCGACCTCGGCATCCTGGGCCTGGGCGGCGCAGGCGAGGGAAAGGGCGAGCAGTTGCCTTGCGGCGGGGGCGGGCAGCATCGCGCGGGTGCGCCGCTTGTGGATGCCGATGGGATGGAAAGGATGCGGCGGCATGAGGGATCGCGGTCGCGCCTTCATGCCGCGTGGGCGCGCTGGCGACGGGGCAGGGGGCAGGCCTGGCAAGGCCCCGCAGGGCGGCTGTGAGGCCCGGCCTTGGCCGACCCCTGACACCGATAGCTGTCGATCCCGAGCGAACGCACCGGCGTCTCCTACCCGCATCTGCGGAGTTGTCCAATGGGAGCGTGACGGGCGGCGTCGGGCCGGGAGACGCGCCTCAAGGAGGGGCTGCGGTCGCCCAAGGTCGAGCAGGCAGCGGGGCTGGGCTGGCCTTTCGGAAGAGGACGAACCCGTTTGCCAGATGGGGCTGGGCGCGAGCGACTGCCTCCGTGCGAACGCTGCGGCCGGGGCATGTTTAGGAGGCGTCGGCACCTCATGGATGCCGGGCGTCCGCCCGATGGGTCCGTGTCGGTGGACGGGCCCTGACAGGGTGGCCTCGTCACGGCCATTGCGTCCACGTCATCCCCGTTGCCTTGCAATCGTGCAGCCGGCCGCTCGCGCTACTTGGAGTCGAGGCCTGAGCCGAGCTGGGCGGGGGTGAGCCGCGAGTCCCAGCCCGAGGCGGGCACGTCCGCGCCGGCGATCCAGGCGAGTCCGTTGACCACGGCCTTGCGGAAGCCCTCATGGCTCCAGTTGCGGTGGAAGTGGCCCCCGGTGAAGCCCATGCCGCGACCGCCGCCGGGGCGTTCATAGACCCACATGAGCACCTGGGCCTCGCCCCGAGCGACGGCCGCGCGGACGGCGGGGTTGCCACTGTGGGGTCCATCCGGCCGTTGCAGCGTGGCTTGGGGCGGGACCACCGCGAGTATGGGCGTGACGCCCTTCATGTCGGGCACGAACCGCATGTGGTAGTACCATTCGTCGTTCACCTCGAAGGGCGCGACGCCGCGCGTGACGGGGTGGTTGGGAAGGGACTGGAACCGCGCGGTCCACGTGGGGTTGACGGACCAGAACGTTTCGAAGTAGCCGCCGGTCCAACGGAGCATGGCGTCGCCCGGATCGCCCTTGGGGACCTCGACGCCGTAGTGCAACGCGGCGATGCCAACACCCTTTGCGGCGAGGCCGTCCAGCAACGCGAGGCGATCCTTGGCGATGGCTGGATGGCCGTTGCCGCCATCGGCGTACAGGACGACGGCGCGTGCGCCCTCGAAGACGGCGTTGTCCTTGGGCCAGCCATTGGTGACGACCACGGCCTTGAAGCCGGGCACCTGCGCGAGCGCGGCGGCAAGGACCTCGCAGCCGGCCTTGAACTCGTGCTCGCCGCGCCCGTGCGAGGCGCGCCCGGCCAGCAGGACCACCTTGCGCTCGATGGGGTCCGCACCCAGTGCCATGGCCGCCGCCAGCAGACACGCGGCCCCGCTTGTGATCCAACGCTTCGTCATGGGCTGATCCAATCACGTGAAGGCCGCTGCGGCCACGCCCAAATCCGGCGCGGCGCTCGTGGGCGGGGAACGGGGAGCGCGGGGCGGGCCGGTCTTGCAAGGCGAGAGCATGGGGCTGCGGCCGGGGCCGTTGGCAATCCCACCGTTGGGCCAGCCACGACGCTCTTGGAGACGCCGACAACAGCGGGAGGCGCCGGGTCGCTGGAAGCCTGTCAGCCTAGAAACGGCAGTCGAAGAGGATTTCAAAACGAGGAAAGGGCCCTCCCATCCGGGAGGATGGGCCCACGGGCGGGAACCCAAGGGCTCACCCTGCGAGTGAGGTCGTGGTGGGCTCGACGCGGCTGTAGGCCGGGTCCCCTGACCCGGCGCACGGGGGATACGACGTCCGCACCGCCGCGTGAGGGCACGCGGCCTACAGACTGCCCAACTGCCGTTTCTAGGGTCAGTTCAACCTTTCCCTCGGCGTGGCGAGGGCGCTGAATCACGCCCCTGACGTCGTGGGTGCCTTCATCGATTTCCTGCTCGGGCTTCCCGTGCAAGCGCTGGTGTGGCTGCTCCAGTCGTTGCCGCTCCGTGGGGTGGCCCGGCTGGGGCGCTGCCTCGGCGCCGTGGCGTGGCACCTCGACGGGCGACATCGGCGCGTGACGTTGGCGAACCTGGACCTCGCACTGGGTGATCGCCTCGGCGCGGACGAGCGGCGGCGGGTGGCACGGGAGCATTTTCGTCGGCTGGGCGAAAACTATGCGTGTGCCATCAAGACGGCCTCGATGAGCAACGACCAGCTACGGCCGCACCTCGAACTGGCGGGGGTGGAAGGCCTGGTGTCGGACAAGGGCCGGCGCCTCGTCGCCGCCGTGGGGCACTTCGGGAACTTCGAGCTTTACGCGCGGGTGAACCGGGACGATCCGAGCTGGCGGACGGCGACCACCTACCGCGCCCTCCGGCCGCCGTTCCTAGACCGCATCCTCCAGTCCTTGCGGCGCCGGTCCGGCGGGCTGTTCTTCGAGCGCAACCACGAGGGGTCCGCCGTCCGCACGGCCCTGGCGGCGGGCAACGTGACGTTGGGCTTGTTGTGCGACCAGCACGCCGGTCCTCGTGGACTGTGGCTGCCATTCTTCGGGCGACATTGCTCCACCTCGGCGGCCCCGGCCATCTACGCGCTGCGCTTCGAGCTGCCGGTGGTGCCGGCCATCTGCTATCGGGTCGGTCTCGCCCGGTGGCGCATCGAGGTTGGGACGCCGATCCCCACCCGGCTGGCAGATGGCGCGCGGCGGCCCCAGGGGGACATCATGGCCGAGGTCAACCGCGCCTTCGAGACGGCCATCCTGCGCGACCCTGCGAACTGGTTCTGGGTGCATCGACGGTGGAAGCCGCCGTCCCCGGGCCAGTCGGCGGCCCCGGGGCGCGGTTCCCTCGTGCCGGGCGGCGCGTCCGAACGCGACCCAAGCAAGGTTGACGGCGCCGGGCCGCATCCTTCTTCGGACGGGGATCCGGCTACCGGTCGAGACGTCGCCTCGGGAGCCATGCCGGGGTGACGGGTTCGTCTCCGCGTCCTGCCAGCCTTGGAGGCGGAACGTCCCGCCTTCGTCCCAAGCGCCACGCGCCACGCCGGCGCCCCGCGCCCGGTTCCTGATGCCTTCCGACGTTGGCCCGCCGTGGGGTGCGCGCCATCCCTCCGCCTCGCCCCCGGAGGTCGCGCAAGGCCGTGGAACGCCCCGACAACGCCGCACACCGGCACGTCAGCCTAGAAAAGGCAGTTGGGCAGTCTGTAGGCCGCGTGCCCTCACGCGGCGATGGCGATGCCGCATGCCCGGAGCGCCGGGGCAGGGGACCCGGCCTATAGCCGCGTCGAGCCCACCACGAC
>JBJSZF010000296.1:0-55534 GCA_046090125.1 Verrucomicrobiota bacterium | reverse complement strand
CCTGCTTCTTGGCGAGGGCCTTGGCGGCCGCGATGTCCGTGCCCCAGGCCTCGGCCGCGAGGACGCGGGCGACGAGCACGAGGGCGGAACCCAGGGCGAGGAATGTCTTGTTCATGACGGGAATGGGATTCGGGATGAACGGAGGAGGTACAAAAAGGGGCGCGGCCGCTACTTGCTGGCCTCGTACTTGCCGAGCGTTGCCTTCATCTCGGCCTTTTGGGCCTCCGGCGCGAGGTCAATGGCCTTCTTCTGCTGAGCGATGGCCTCGGCCTTCTTGCCGTTGTCAAACAATGCGCGGGCATAGGTGTCGAGGATGGCGGGATTCTTCCCTTTCGAGGCGCTGACGGCCGCCTTGGCGACGTCCAGAGCGAAGGCCGTGTCGCGCGTCTTGATGTTCGGGGCGGTGAGGACGTTCCATGCGATGGCGTTGAGGATTTGGGGATCCTCGCCGGCGAGGTCCAGGAGGGCCTTGCCCAAGCCGGGCAGGTCCTTGGCGTCCGGCTTGCCGGCAGACTGCATGTACTTCATGAAGGACTGGTTCAGCTCCTGCATCTTGGCGGCGCGTGCGGCGCGCCCATCGAACTCCTTCTGGGCCGCCATCATGTCATACGTGCCCGCCACGATGCCCTCGATGGCCGCGTCCAGCCCGTCCATCGGATGGCCCACCCAGGCGACCCGGCCCTGCTTGTCCACGATGAATGCCGTGGGGATGCCGTTCTGCCCGTAGGCACCCATGTAGGCCTCCGACGTCTTGCGGGCCGAGTCCAAGGCGACCACGTAGTTCATCTTGTCGCCCATCTTCTCCACGAAGGGCTTCACCTTGGCCTCCGTCTCGTCGGAGATCCCCACGAAGACAACACCCTTGTCCTTGAAGCGCTTCTGGAGGTCGGTGAGGTGCGGAATGGACTCGCGGCAGGGCGGGCACCACGTGGCCCAGAACTCGACGACATAGACCTGCTTGCCCTTGCCGGCCGCGAGGTTCACGGGGTCGCCCTTGACGGTCTTCAAGAGGGCGAGCGGCTGGGCGGGGTCACCGAGCTTGGCGGCCTGGAGGATGAGGGAGCCCGCCAGCCCAACGGCGGCGGCGAGGAGGAAACGAAGCTTCATGTTTTGCCTTTCGTTGTTTCACTCCAAACCCGTTGCCCATGGGAAGCAAGCCCGCGCTGCGTCGGGTCGGAACGACCGCGGCCTCCCCGGGGGTTTCCGTGCAGGCCAACCTTCGCCCCCATGCCCGGGACGCTTGGGCGGCGACTCGACGCTGGGAACGCGGCGGCAAACAGGTAAATTGGATCCTGATGACGGACGCATCCAAGGCCGGACTCGTGAGGGCGGCGATGCCATCGGGCGGGCTCTTTGCCGGGCAGGCATGGCGTGTGGGGGCCGGGCCGTTGGCGCTCGGCGTGGCGGTGACCCGCGAGCTCGAGGGCTTGGGGCGTGTCTTCCTCCAGCTCTACCGCGCGGTGAACCAGCTCTATCGCCGGTCCGTGGACGGCCGGGAGCCGGCGTGGGTGGCGGCGTTGCTGGACCAAGGCAAGCCGGAGGAACTCGTCCGGTGGCAACGTCTCCACGGCCTCCGCAACGAAATCCCCCGGGTCATCCGGCCCGACGTGCTCCTCGTCGAGGACGGGCTCGCCGTGTCTGAGCTGGATTCCGTCCCGGGCGGCATCGGCGTCACCCAATGGCTGAACGAGACCTACGCGGGCCTTGGGGATGAGGTGGTGGGCGGTCCCGACGGCATGATGCGGGGCTTCGCGGGCATCTTCGGCGATGCGCCGTGCGTGCACCTGGTGGTGTCGGAGGAGGCGCGGTCGTATCGGCCCGAGATGGAGTGGCTCGCGGCGCGGCTGGGGCCTCGGTTCCGCGTCGTGGGGCAGGACCATGGCATCGTGCCGGACGGTGACGCGGTGTATCGGTTCTTCGAGTTGTTTGATGTGGCCAGCGTGCCGTCGGCAGGACGGTGGTTTGAGGCGGCCTCGGAGGGGCGGTTGCGGGTGACGCCGCCGCCGCGGCCGATCTTCGAGGAGAAGCTGCTCTTTGCGCTGCTGTGGAACCGCAACCTCCGCGACTTTTGGCGGCGCGAGCTGGGCGAGGCGTTCCTGCAACGGTTGCTGCGCATCGTCCCGCGAAGCTGGGTGGTGGATCCTTCGCCCATGCCGCCCCATGCAGCCGTGCCGGGGCTCGACCTCACGGATTGGCGGCAGATGAAGGAGTGGTCGCAACGGGAGCGCGAACGGATCCTGAAGGTGTCGGGCTACTCGCCGCTGGCCTGGGGCTCCCGCGGCGTCCACCTCGGCAGCGACCTGAGCCGCGAGGAATGGTCGCGGGCCGTGGACGAGGCCATCGCCGCATGGCCCCGCTCGCCCTACATCCTCCAGGAGTACCGTCGGCCCCGGTCGTTGCCGGTGGCGTGGGTGGACGACGCGGGGACGACGCGTGCGATGGCGGCGCGGGTGAGGTTGTGCCCGTACTACTTCGTGCACGGCGAGGGCGACGTCGCCCGCACGGTGCTGGGCGGGGTGCTGGCCACGGCGTGCCCAGCCGACAAGAAGATCATCCATGGGATGTCGGACGCGGTGCTGGTGCCGTGCTCGGCGGGGGAGCCGACGGAGACGGTGATGGAGAAGGGGCAGGGGAACGCATGACGACGTGGGAGTACGCTTTGCTGGCGTTGAGCTCGTTGTTCGTGATCGTGGACCCGATCGCGGCGGTGCCGGCGTTCGTGACGATGACGGCGGACAACTCGCCCGGGGAACGGCTGCGGATGGCGCGGATGGCGGCGGTGGTGGCTGGGTTTCTCTTGCTGGTGTTCGCGGTGGTGGGCAACGCGTTGTTCCGGTTGCTGGGCATCACGATCCCGGCCTTCCAGATGGCGGGGAGCGTGGTGTTGCTGCTCGTGGCGTTGGAAATGGTGTGGGCGCAGCGGTCGCGCGTTCGCCAAACGGACGAGGAGGAGGCGGAGGGCACGGCCAAGGAGGACGTGGCCATCACGCCCCTGGCGGTGCCCATGCTGGCGGGGCCGGGCGCGATCTCGACGGTGATCCTCCTGCATGTGAAGGCGGACGACTGGCCCAAGCGGGTGGTGCTCGGCCTCGCCATCGGGGCGGTGGCGGTGGCGAGCTATTGGACGTTCGCCCTGGCCAGCCGCGGCAGCCGCTGGCTCACGCCCATCGCCATGAAGGTCGTGGAACGTATCATGGGCCTGTTGCTGGCGTCGATTGCGTTCCAGTTCCTGATCAACGCCCTGGTCGAGCTGGGCGTCGTGGGAAAACCCGCCGGGGCGTGATGGCGCGCCGTGTCGCGGCACGCCGATTCCGGGTCAGCCGAACGACGAAGGATTTGCAGAAGCAGATCGAGCAAGCACGACCGACCCAACTGAATCGCTCCGGCTCAGGCCAGCTCGGTCAGTGTCCCTCCGGGCCGCACCCGGAAGCGACGCCCGCGCCACTCAACGGTGTTGCCCAGGAACGCGGCGGCCCACACCACGGCGGCGGCAAGGTCCTTGGGCCAAACCCGCAAGATGCCGGCCCCGATGGGCACCTCGGGGCACATGCGACGGTGCAGGGAGGCAGCCACGCTGGCGCGCAGCACCAACAGGCCTGCCCATGGCCAAGGGCTCCGTCCAACCGTCAACGCCATCGCCATCGCCCCCGCCGCCCAAACGCTCCCGTTGCTCAATATGCTCAAAAAGAATGGACCAGGCCGACACGCCCGGATCGTCCGCGCCCACCGCAACTGATGGCTCCACACCTGCCTCGCCGTTGCGGGAGCCTCGATGCAGTCCGCCACCATGGTCGCCAGCTCAATCCGCAGGCCCCTGTGATGGACCCGTCGCCCCAGGTGGAAGTCGTCGGCCAACTGGTCCACCAACCCGCCGAACCCGCCCACGGCCAGCAGGTCCGACCGCCGCAATGCCATCACGGCGCCGAGGGCGAAGTCCTGCCTGGCAAGGGATCGCGACTGGAGCACCTGGCTCCAGAAGTCCACGTTCAACGACAAGGCCTCCCACGCACGCGCGCCCCCCATGGGCTCCGGGTTGCGATACAGGCAGTTTACCAACCCCACGCCCGGCGACGCCAAGGGCGCCACGGCCGATGCCAGCAACCCGGGCCGCGCCAGCACGTCGGCGTCGCTCACCACGACCACGTCGTGCCGGGCCAGTTCCTCCAACCGGGCCAGCGTACACGCCTTGTGGTTCAGGCCCGGTCGTTCCGGACACACCACCAGGCGCGCTTCCATCCCCGGTTGCCGGGCCAGCACGGACTCAACCACCGCCACCGCCGGGTCGTCGGGCCGATGCACGCCCACCAAGACCTCGACGGGGGCCGGATACGACTGCTGGAGCCAGCTCTCCAAGCAGCGTTCCAGCGATGGGTCGGCCCCATGCACCGGCTTGAGAAGGGACACCGAGGGCGCCGGAGCGGCTGGTGCCGCCGCCTGGTGCAGCGGGAAGTGCCGGGCCACGGTCCACTGCCACAGCAGCAACACCGAGGCCAGCATGGCCAGCCCGCCCATCACCCAGAAGAACGCCACGCGCCGCAGCCTGCGGCATCGACGTTGCCGACGACAAGGAAGGGATGGGGCACCTCTGACGCCGCGCGGGCACCGGCCGCGCACGCCCTCGGGCGCGGCCTGCCGCTACCAAAGAAAGGACTGCGTGGACGCCACGACCCGTTGGTCCTCCAGGAGCGTCGCACGCCACGCGGAGACCTCGCCGACACGGCGGAACTCGTCGGGCCCAAGGACGACCTGGCTCCATCGGCGGCCGACCTGGGAGCCGGCGATGGGGCGCTCGACCACAACGGTGTTGCTGCCGCGCGCGGTGCCGCCCTTTGACCCTCCTCGCAGCTCCAGCTTCAGCAACAGCGGCCGCGCTTGGCCGCCACGTGACGCAGGCCGCGCCCTCCACAAGATGTCGAAGCGCAGCCCCGCCACCTTGTCGGATTCCTTGCGGAGGAAGGCCTGGTAGGCGTCCCGTTCATACAGGCTCGGATGCAGCGACGCACGCCCCTCGGCGTCCAGCAGGCTCGGCAGGACCTTGATGATGCGCGCCTCGGGCGACCTGTTGGGCTGATGCGAGCAACCGACGGCTGCGGCAAGCCAAAGCGCGGCCGCGACGCGCTGGAAGGTCGCGGCGGTCACTGGTTGAACCTCGGCAGCTCGAGGATCGCAGGCTGTCCCTGGAAACGGCGCTCGGGCGTTCGCGTCGCCGGCTTGACCGCCGGGGACGCAACGGGCGTCCCGCCCGGCTTCACAAGGTCGATCAAGCCCGCCCCGCGCGTCGCCACAGGCAACGTCGCGGCGGCATTCGGACGGGCCACCGTGTTGGCCAAGCTGCCGACCGGCGTCTCGGGCCCCGCCAAAAGCGCGTCGAATTGCTGGGCGCGACTGGAAGGGGAACGGCGTGGCTCGATGCCGCCGATGGCCAGCACCTCCGGGCTGGCTGCGGACGCCCCGGCTGCGGGTGCCCCGCTGCGGGCCGCAGGGGCATTGCCCTCCACCCCGGCCGATGGCTGCGAGTCCAGCAGGGTTGCAAAGGCGGACGTCCGCTCTTCCATCAACGTCTTGCGAACCTCTTCCGCCGGGCTGAGCGCACCGGGAACGCTCGGGTTGGCGACGTCCCGCAACGCGGACAAAGACGACGCTGGTCCGGACGAGTGGCCGGTGGGCTTCGCCGACGCGTCACCGCCCAACTGGATGATCCGTGACGTGTCCAAGGGCCGATCCATGCCCCGTTCCGAGCCTTGCAATGTCGTGGAAGCCCCATCCGGCGACGTGGACGGCCCCGTCCCGTCCTGCCCGTCGCCCTGCAAATGCCTCATGGCCCCGGTCGCGGCCGCGTCCCGAGCCTGCAAGTACCTCAGCGATGCAGGCGCCTCCGTCCCAAGCCGCGGCTTGCCGTTGGGCAACATCCGTTCGGACTCGCGGCCCAGGCCGGACTTGTCGGGCTCTGCGATCTTCGTGGCATTCTCGAGCAGCCAGTTGCGTTGCTTCTCGATCTCCCGGTTCCACTGCTTTTGCAGCAGGGGATCCACGGAGCCCTTGTTGGGCTTGGGGGACAGCAGCGGGTTCACCAGGCTCGAATCATCCCGGCCCGGCTTGAGCTGCGACGGGTTGACGAGCCGTTCCAGCAACGGGTCCGACGGCCGGCCATTGCGGTCCAGCGTTCCCTTCGACCGCGAAGGCCCGCTCTCGCGCATCGCCTCGCCCGCCGCCAACGATCCCGCCACCGCCATGGCCACCAGCCACGGCCCGGCAACCACGGGCAACCGCAACGCGCTTCGCATCCCATCTTCGTATCCGAACCCCGCCGGGGCGTCAAAGCCGGACCCGCGCCCGCCCCGCAGCCGCCACTCCATCCTTGAAGCACGCCCGCCGAAGCGAAGAATCCCCCGACGCAATTCGTCCACCACCGCTCATGAAGCTCCTCCGCTCCCTTTCGTGCGTGCCCCTCGCGGCGTCGCTCCTCCTCGCCCAGAACGGCGACAAGGCCGGCGAGGTTCAGCCCGAGCGCGTCCCCGCCGACCGCATCCCGCCCGCGCCCGTCCTCTCGCCCGAGGCCCAGATCGCCACCTTCCGGCTCCCCGATGGCTTCCGCGCCGAGGTCGTCGCCGCCGAACCCCTCGTCCGCACCCCCGTCGCCGTGCAGTTCGACCACCGTGGCCGCCTTTGGGTCGTCGAGATGAGCGGCTACATGCGCAACCCCGACGGCACCGGCGAGTCCGAGCCGGTCGGCTCCGTCGTCATCCTCGACGACACCAACGGCGACGGCCGCATGGACCGGCGGACCGAGTTCCTGGGCGGCTTGGTCATGCCGCGATCCATCATGTTGTTCCGCGACGGCGCGCTCGTCGCGGAGCCGCCCCGGCTCTGGTTTGCACGGGACACGGATGGCGACGGCAAGGCGGACACGAAGGAGCTGGTGGCGGACGACTATGCGTCCCAGGACGACCCGCGCCTCGGCGAGCGCGCCAACCCCGAGCACGCCAGCAACAGCCCCACGTGGGCCCTCGACAACTGGGTCTATTCCGCCAACCACACCACCCGCTACCGCTGGAAGGGCGGCACCAATTGGCTTCGCGAACCCACCATCTTCCGCGGCCAATGGGGCCTCTCCCAGGACGACTTCGGACGCCTCTTTTACAACTCCAACTCCGACCCCCTCCGCGCCGACGCCGTCCCGTCCGCCTACCTCGCCCGCAACCGCAACCTGCGCCAACCCTTCGGGGCCAACCTCCAGGTCGAGCGCAACATGCGCACCCATACCGCCCGCGTGAACCCGGGCGTCAACCGCGGCTACCAACCCAACCAGCTCACCCCCGAGGGCCACCTCGCCACCTTCACCGGAGCCTGCGGCCCCGTCGTCTATCGCGGCGACCAGTTCCCACCCCAGTTCGTCGGCGACGCCTTCCTCTGCGAGCCCACCGGCAACCTCGTCCGACGCGAGAAGATCACCGAGGCCGACGGCGTCCTCTCCGGCACCAACGCGCATCCCAACGCCGAGTTCCTCGCCGCCCTCGACGAACGCTTCCGCCCCGTCAACCTCGCCAACGGCCCCGACGGCTGCCTCTACGTCGTGGACATCGCCCGCGGCCTCATCCAACACCGCATCTACCTCACCTCCTACCTCCGCAAGCAGGCCGAGTCCCGCAAGCTCCAGGCCCCCGTCGAGCTCGGCCGCATCTACCGCATCGTCCACGCCGGCAGGCCGCGCCGCGCCGAAACCCTCCCCGCCAACCCCACCGACGCCGACCTTGTCAGCAAGCTCTCCCACCCCAACGGCTGGTGGCGCGACCGCGCCCAGCAACTCCTCGTCGAGCGCCGCGCCACGAACGCCGTGCCCGCCCTGCGCGACCTCGCCACGGGACGCGGCAAGGCCGACGCGCCCGGCCGTTCCAACGCCTTCGCACGACTCCATGCCCTCTGGACGCTCGAAGGCCTCGACGCCACCGACCTCCCCACACTCGGCGTCGCCCTCGCCGACCCCGAGCCCCGCGTCCGTTCCGCCGCCATGCGCCTCCTCGAGCCGCACCTGCGCGGGCCCGCCCGCGACCAGGCCATGCTCCTCCTCATGCGCGCCTGCTCCCCCGGCGCCGGCCCCGAGCACACCCAGATGCTCTTCACCCTCGCCGAGGCCCGCACCCCGCAGGCCGACCTCGTCCTCCGCGTGCTCCTCATGAACGCCCCCGCCTCGCCCCTCCGCGTCGATGCCGCCGTCAGCGGCCTCGGCGGACGCGAGCTGGAGTTCCTCGAAGGGCTCTTCTCCGATCCCTTGTGCAGCCCCGACCGACGCGAGCATGGCCCCCTCGTCCGACGCCTCGCCCAATGCGTGGCCACCGAGGGCGCGCCCGATCGCATCGAGCATCTTCTCACCTTGGCGTCGTATCGAAAGACCGCCGACTGGCAGCAACTCGCCTTGCTGGATGGCATCGCCAGCACCGTTCCCGTCGCCGCCAAGGGCCAGCCCGCGCCCAAGGTCCGGCCGGTGCGCTACGCCAAGCAACCGCGCGGCTGGGAGGCCCTCCGCCGCGTCGAGGCCCCCGAGGTTCGCGAACGCCTCGACAAGGTCGCGCCGCTCATCTCGTGGGAGGGCGACGGCCGCGTGCTCGACACGGGCACGGGCGCGCCGCTGTCCGTCGCCGAGCAGGCCAGCCGCGACCGCGGACGCGACCTCTACGCCGTCGTGTGCGCGGCCTGTCACCAACCCCATGGCAACGGACAGGAAGGCCTCGCACCGCCCCTCCGCGACTCCGAGTGGGCTCTGGGTTCCGAGGGCCGCCTTGTCCGCATCGTCCTCCACGGCGTGCGCGACGCCATCACCGTCAAGGGCCAGAAGTGGGAGCTGAACATGCCCGCCTTCAATGAGGCGCTCGACGACCAGCAGATCGCCGACATCCTCACCCACGTCCGCCGCGAATGGGGCCATGCCGCCGCCCCCGTCGCCGTCGAGTCCGTCCGCGCCCTGCGCGCCCAGACCAAGGACCGCGACGATTCCTGGACCGAGGCGGAGCTCCTCAAGGTGCCCTGATGCGCTTCGCCATCTGCAACGAGATCTACAAGGGGTGGTCGTTGCCGGACACGTTCCGCCACGCCCGCGCGGCCGGATACGACGCCGTCGAGATCGCCCCCTTCACCCTCGCCAAGTCCGTCGGCCTCATCCCGCCCGCGCGCCGCGCCGAAATCCGCCAACAGGCCGCCGACGCCGGCGTCGCCCTCTCCGCCATCCACTGGGTCCTCGTCGAGACCGAGGGCCTGCATGTCACCAGCCCCGACCCCGTCGTCCGCGCCCGCACCGCCCGGTACTTCGTGGACCTGGTGGACTTCGGGGCCGACCTCGGCGCGCCCTGCATGGTGGTGGGCTCGCCCAAGCAACGGAACCTCCTCCCGGGCGTCACGAACGAGCAGGGCTGGGCCTGGGCGGCCGACGTGTTCCGCCCCGCCGTCGCCCGTGCGCGCGACCGCGGCTTCACCATCTGCTTCGAGCCGCTCGCGCCCTCGGAGACCAACTTCATCAACACCGCCCGCGACGCCCGGCGATTCGCCGACCTCTTCGCGTCGCCCGCCATGAGCATCATCCTCGACGTGAAGGCCATGTCCTCCGAGGGCCGCCCCGTGGCGGAGACCATCCGGCAAAGCGGGGGCCGGTTCGCCTACTTCCACGCCAACGACGCCAACCTCAAGGGCCCCGGCTTCGGTGACGTGGACTTCGTCCCCATCGCGCGCGCCCTGCGCGACGTGGGCTACGACGGCACCGTGTCCGTCGAGGTGTTCCGCTTCGAGGAGGGCCCCGAGGCCATCGCCACCCGCAGCCGCGCGTCCCTGCGCGAGGCCTTTGGGTGCTGAGCGCTCAAGATTCGCGGCAACCGCAGCCGATGCCCCGGCCCGCCAAACCGAGGGCGTCGCCTACCCGATCATGCGGGCAAGCGGGCCCCGCAGGGTGCCGCGGTGCCGGCGCAAGGCGTCGAACCCGGGTGCATCCGGATCCGGGCAGACGGGCCGTCCCGAGGCGTCGAGATAGAGGCAGCCCAGGTCGCGTGCGGGCAGGCGGGAAACGAGTTGCCGGGCTGCTTGCACCGCCTCGAAACATTCCTGCTTCGCGGCCACGAGATCGAGGGGTTGCTCCAACCTCACGTCCGCGACGTCCTCGGGGTAGAAACGGTGGCCTCGCAAGGCCCAATCGAGGATGAACTCGGGCGTCAGCCCCGGATCCTTGCCCGCCGCAGCCCATGCGAGGGCACCCAGGTGCAGGTGGCGGCGGTGCAGGTGCAGGCAATCGAGGAAGTCGCGCAGCTTTTGGCGCCCGGCCAAGGCCAGCACCTTGTTCGTCGCCCCATCCCAAAAGTTCAGGCGCCAACCCAGCTCCGGATCAGGCTCCACGGGAAAGAACCGAAACGCGGCGTCCACCGCCCATTCCAGCTTGGTTTGTCGTCCGTCCCGGCTGACGCGCGCCCGGCGGAAGTCGTCGTGGATCCGTCCCACCCCCTCCACGGCGAAGCCCGCCTAGCGAAGCGCCGCGACATCCGCCTCGTGCGCCACCCGGAGCGCCTCGTGCGCATCATGGAACACGTCGATGTCCTCAGAGCGCCGCGGCGAGTCGGCCGCCTGATGCAGGACGGTCCGGCCTGCAATGAAGCTGTCGGGATTCCGGTTGGCCCCAGGACCCGAAGCACCTCGCGCTCGAAGTCGCCTATCGGCATAGCTGTTCCACGACGTGGTATCCGGGGTGCCCGCCGTTCTCGCGCAGGTTGCGGATGATCCATGGCAGGTCGGCATCCTCGATGCGCCGGTTCGGGTCGGACGACCAGAAGCACTGTGCGAAGAAATCGCGGTAGGCCTGCCGGGCAATGGCCAGGCGTCGCCGCCGCGCCTCGTCGTCCAAGTCTTGGCGCAGCGCTTCGTTCATGCCGGCGTCGTACCCAAGGCAGGACGGATGGGAAGCGATCGCGTGGTTCCCGATCCTGGGCGCAGGCCGCTCAGCCCCGTCCTGCTGGCTTCTTGGTGACCAGGGACTTCCTTGGGTGGCCCTTTGGGAGGTTGCCTCGCGAGGCTGCAGACCTCACAAGCCCTGAACGGAAGCAGCCTTGAAGTCCCCCACGTCTAGCCGGACCGATTCAGTTGGGAGGGAAGTGATGGCGAACCAGATGCTTCCGCAAGCCGAGGAGTGAGCGAGGCGCGGGCCGATACAAGGCCCGTAACGAGCGAAGGACGAAGGAGTTGCGGAAGCAGATCGAGCAAGCACGACCGATCCAACTGAATCGATCCGGTCTAGGCATGACGCGTCGGCCCCGGAAATGCGCCGATCCGAATTCCACCCTGGCACGTGAACACGAGAAGCGCGCCGTTTGCGGGTGCCCGGGCCCGTTTGCGCCGCCGGGGCTCAGCCGCCGGGCCGGATCGGCACGTACAAGTCCGAGACCGTCGCCGTGGGTGCCCGGAGCGGCAGCAGCGCCCGCAGCACGGACTCCGCCTCGGCCTCCGTCAGGCCGTGTCGGCGCACGAACCGCCCGCGGAACCAGTCCGTCAACACCTCCTCCGAAGCCGTCCACTCCTGCTCCAATGCCGCCACCTCCGCTGCGGCGTCCGCTCCGTCAAACGCCGTCGCAAGCGATTCTTGAATCTCCTCGACAAAGTCCCGCAACTCCCCGAGCCCCACCACCAGCCGACGCCCATCCAGCAGGCAATCCGTCCCGGCGTCCCCACGCACTCCCGCCGATTCCATCGCCGCCCGCACCAGACGAAGCTCCGGGTTCAGCCCCGCCCGGGACTCCATCTCTGTCAACGTTTCGGACCCCACGGGATAGCCCGCCAACTGGCTCCGGATGCGTTCCTCCGGCACCCCGTCCGCACGCAGCAACTCCGCCAACATCTCGGACGTCCGCGCGGGATCCTCCACGAGGGCGTCCGAGATCCGCGTCATGACCTTCAGCCCGCCCAGCAGCGCCCCGGCAAATCCTCGCCGCACCGAATCCTCCTCCCGCAGCCGCCCCGAACGCATGCCGTCGTCCGTGTTCGAGCGCTTCAAGCCTGGGCTCAGGGACCTTGAGGGAGTCTTGTTTGAAGGCCCATGCGCCCTGGCGTCGGCCGCATCTCGGGCGGCCCATCTTGCCTCGGTTCCATGGCCACCTTCGCCCAACCCCACCGCACCCCGACGAAGGGATCGCCATGCTACCACCAGCATGACGCAACCCATCGCAATCCCGACCGCTGCCAGCCACCGCCTGCCGTGCGTCTTCATGGGAGTCCTTCGATGGGGTTAGTCCTGGTTCGACGCCCCCGTGTCGGCGGCTTGCCCGGCTGCTCGGGAGCCGCGCGGCAAGGGGCGTTCGTGCAACGATGGATCCGCCACCGTCACCACCGTCGGATCCACGCCACCCACCCAACCCAACAACAGCGGGTGAGGAGTCAGGAGGGGATCGAACTGAAGCAGTTGCATCAGGCCGCCGAAGTGACGGTTTTGCCCTGGCAAGGTGAAGTAGCTGGCGCCTGCGAGGCGGAAGGGAACCTTGCGAAACTCATCCTGTGCCGGGCCAATGGCCCCGTCGCCATTCTCAACGGGAGTCATTCCCGAGCGAAGCAACGGCGTCGCCTGGTAGGCGATGACGCGATGCCATGGACCCAGCGGCTGAAAGTGCTCGCTGGGAATGATCCCGACGACCCGTGCGTCCGTCGCCCAGGATTGGAACACGCAGCTTGCCTGAATGCGGAGGCCATTCCGCAACGGGCCGGCGTTGCTAAAATGGACGTAGTCGCGGTTTTGATAGGACCCAATGAAGAAGGGCTCGCGGCTCACGCGAATGGCCCGGTCACCGGGCTCCTTGCTGGCCTCGTACCACAGGACGCTCCCACCCGCCGCCGACGAGTATCGGAACTCCTGGACTGTCGATGTCACCTGCCCCTTCTCCCAGGACACCACGCATCGGCGCCACCGGCTCAGGACAACATGGGCCTGGAACTCGACGGAATGGGGCTGGGCGAGGTCCACGGCCCTGCACAACTCCCGGAGGATGACGGGGACTTGGGCGGGCGTGATGCCATCAGCCGTCAACGGGACGATGGAATGGGTGAGGAGGCCGAGCATGCCAACGAGGAGGCAAGTGTTTGGTTTCATTCCGGCAGACCTAGGCATCGCCCTGCTGCGGGTCAACGACCTCCACCCGGGGTGGGCAAGTGGCCCAAACCTACAACGCTCCTGGGCATGGCCCCGTCGCGAACGCCAAGGCAGCGCGCCGCTGTTGGCCTTGCCTCGAGGGGAGGGAACGTCGGCGGGCCGTCCGGGAATTGGGTTCCCGCACACAAGTCAGAGATCACCATCCCATGCCTTTACCCCCCCCTGACGCTTCCAGGCACTTGCCTGCGCGACCAATCATCCCTGGCGGGCTCGCGCCGCAAGATGGGGCCGGGTCGTCCAGCGCCATGCCATCCCGTTGCGCGACGCCGGCGTCTCGCCGGTCGCCGACCAGGGCCGCCACCGTCAAAACCGCGCGGTCAATGCGATGCGCGCCTGGATGGGCTCCACGGGGTGGAAATGAAAATCCTCCACGCCCTCGGCCGGTTCGCCGGGCAGGCGGGACGCGTAAAAGTACGTGATGTCGTCGGCCCGTTGGTCCAGGACGTTGAAGACGTCCGCAACCAGCCGCCATCGGGCGTTGAACTGGTAGCCCACCTGGAGGCTCGCCAATGCCGTTCCCTGAGAGCGCTGCGAATCATCCTCCACCAATGGACGCGCCCCAAGGTATCGAAGGCGCACGCTCCCAAACAGGCCGCCCAACCCGGCCATGTCCCGCACGCCAACCCCCGCGCTCGCCACCGCCTCGGGCGCGCCCGGGATCCGATTCCCTTCAGCCGCTTTGTCCCGGTACCGCGCGTGCGTCCACGCCAGGTCCATGTCGAGCGTTACCGACCGCGTCACGTTGTAGTAGTTGGCCCATTCCACGCCGAGCCTCCGGCCCGGCCGCGTCGCCTCCGTGGTCCCGGCATCCCCCACGAAGACCAGCTCCGTCTCGCTGTCCAGCCACCACAACGCCAGCGTGCTTTGCAGGCCCCGCACCGCCGTCGTTCGCACGCCAACCTCCGCCCCGCTCGTGCGCGCCAACGGCGTTGCGGCGTCCGCCCCCGCCGTCACCCCACGCGCGTCGTTGCTGTGGAAGCCCAGCCCGCCGGAAACATTGAACTCCGTCCCAACCCATGGCCCCACGACCACGCTGCCCTTCGGGCTGGCCATGCCCGCGTTGCGTCCTCGCGAATCCCCGTTCGACTGGTCCGTCACGTCGAATCGATACTGGTCAAAGCGCGTCCCCACCTCGCTTCGCAGCCAGTCGGACCATCGCGCCTCGTTCTTCACGTAGGGCGACACGTTCACCTGCCCCAATTCGTCCGCCCGCACCGAGTCCAGGAAGGCGCGTCCCTGCGTCTTCGCGAGCCGCAGCTCCATGCGGTCGCCGCGCACCTGCAAGCCCACCTCCGTCGAGGCGTCCCTTCCCAGCACCTCGTGCGCCCACGCATGATGCCCCGCCCACCCCCCTTGGAAGCGGCGGTCTGATTGCCTGAACTGGTCCCCACGCACCGGGTCTTCAAGGAAGTAGGTGAAGTTGGAATACAAGCCGAGGCTCGACGCCACGCCGTACACCAGCACCTCGGTGTGCCCATGATCCGTGTCCCGATGCCAGGCCCCGGACAACGACAGCCGCGTGGACTCGCCACCGTCCGTGGGATCGACGTTGCCAAACCGGTCCAACGACCCGTCCTCAACGGCCCGCCTTGGGATTTGGTCTGTCGAACGCCACTGCCCGTGGTAGCCCATGGCCGTCACGTTCCACCCGGAGTCGTCCGCCTCCTGGCCGTAGCGGAGCAGCAGGTTGGCCTTGTTGAAGTCCGAGGCCATGAGCCAAGGGCCATCGTCGTGCTGGTACTCGGCCGCGTACAGCAGGTTGCCCTGCCCGACGACGGGGCTCCCCGCCACGAGGCCCCGTGCGTGCCCGTACATGCCGCCCTCCCCATGCACCAGCGTTCCCGGAATCCGGGACGCATACGTCAGCCGCGCGGCGCCCGCCGAGCTGAAGTCGCCCAGCTCCGCATGATGTGTCCCCTTGCTGAACTGGATCCGCTCCACCAGCTCCGGGATCAGGAAGTTGACGTCCGTGTACCCCTGCCCGTGCGCATGGGTGGGAAGGTTCACCGGCACGCCGTCCACGAGCGTCGCGAAGTCGGTCCCGTGGTCGAGGTTAAACCCGCGCAGGTAGTATTGGTTCGCCTTCCCGCTGCCGCTGTGTTGCGTCGCGATCAACCCCGGCACCGTCTCCAACAACTCGCCCGGCCGGAGCAGCGGACGCTGCTCGAAGTGGTCCCGCCCCACGTACCCGTCGCTGGCCGACCCCGCAACGCCAACCAACGAGTCCGCACGACCCGAGATCACGATGCGTTGCATGGCGTCCGGCTCATGGGCGAGCGCGGCTGTGCAACAGGCGGCCCAAGCGGGCATGGCCGCCCTCCACTCCCCCTCGCGGCGTTTCGGGTATCGGGATGTCATCCGTGGCGGGTAGATTCGAGAAATCCCGTGCGCCCAGCTAACCCAAAACCCAAACGCTCGCCCTGCGGAACGGCAATCGCCTCCTCGGATACGGGAAGCGGGGCAAAACGGGGTCAGATCTGAATGGCGCTTACTTAAGGGGCATTGGGTGAGGCGGGCGCTTTGGATTTCCCGGGATTCCAGCGGTTTCGGTGGGGGATTTCGCGGTACAGATGCCGCGGTTGGGTGAGGTAGGCGAACGGCTTGGGCCGTCGCTGGATCGCCCGGGGCTCCCGTCGCCCCGGGCGCTTGGGCACCAGATCCTTGGCCACAGCGTGGAACAACCCGCGCCGCAGGCGTCGCAGCGCCGTCTGGGACCGGGCACGCGCCATCCGCGGGCCGTAGTGCCGCACAACCCGTCCACCGTCCCCTTGAAGCTCAGGCGATCCAATGGGGCCCCGTGCCGGCAAGCCGCCTCGATCATCGTGACCCGGACCAGGTTGTACGCCACCAGCCCCGCCAGCAGCTCCTTGGCCGCGATCTCCGGGCTCTCCGCACGCAGGTGCTCCAGCTCCATCGACGTCTTGATGTCCCGGAACGACAGCTCGATGCGCCATCGCCGCAGGTAAACCTCGGCGATCTCCGCCGCCGGGTACTTCTCCGGGTCCAGCAGCGTGGTCGCGACGAGGACCTCCTGCGTCCGGAACCCCGGCCGCTCCATGCGGCTGCGGATCACCCGTATGGAAGCCTGCTCGGGGACCTGTCGCCACCGGGCCTCGCTGATCCAGCCCGGTCGCTGGACGGGCTTCTTCCAAAGGAAGATGGCGTCGTCGGCAGCCAGGAGCTTGTGGGGCTTGCCAAAGTCCGGGGTGCGTCCCTGGTGCAGCCGCGCCACCACGTCCACGCCCCGCAACGGCAGCAGCGCCATCGTGACGAAGTCACCGAAGGCCCGGTCCCCGAGCAGGACGTCGCCCTTGTGGAGGTGGGGCCAGAGCTTCTGGGCCAGCGGGGTGTCATGCGTCGATGGCCTGGAGGTGACGGCGTCGGGGGCGGCGCCGCTGCGCAGGCAGAAGAGCGCGAGCACCTTCATGGCGGGGAAGCCGCAGCCCTTGGCCTGCGTGGAGGGTTGTGGAAAGCGGCGCTGGTTCCGGGGCGTGTCGGCCAGGCGCAGGGTGGTGCCGTCGATGATGCGGACGTCGCGGCCCTGGAGGAGATCGAGGCGGGGGGCGCGGTTGCAGGCGGCCATCTTGGAGTGATGGAGGGCCTGGTACAGGAGGGTGACGGGGAAGCGTCCCCGTGCCATGGAGAGGGCGCGGTGGTGGCGGCGACCCGGGTGGGGGACGAAGGCTCCAGGAGGCTGCGATGGTGGTGGCAAGCCTCGCGCAGGGAGGTCTTGGGGTTGAGGGCCTGGAGGAGGAAGAGCCAGAAGGTGCGCTGGAGGGTGAAGGGGCGCTTGCGGCTGTTGGGGCCGCCGTCGCGCTGCTGGAGGAGGTCGTCCGGGAAGAGGGAGGCGAAGAAGAGCTGGAGTTCCGGGACGGGGTTGGAACGTGGGGAGCGGAGGCCTCGGCCGAGGGCGGCGAGGGAGCGTCGGAAGGCGGGGAGGAAGGGCGTGAACATAGGGCGGTAGTACTACCGCCCTATTGATCCGCGAGGGCGGGGAGGGTTACGCTGGGCTGGATGAAGGCGGACTTGGAGGCGATTGGCCGGGAGTATGAGGAACTGAGGGGGCGGCTTGCCCGGAGCGGGTGGATGAGCGCGGGCTATGTGCAGGATCGAGGGCCGGGAGCCGGGGGGCCCTGCTACCAGTGGACTCGGAAGGAGAAGGGCAAGACGGTGTCGGTGGCGCTGTCGCGGGAGCAGTACGAGGCGATGCGGGAGGCGATCGAAGGCTGGCGGGAGGTGGAGGCGATCCTGGGACGGATGCAGCAACTGACGCGCCTGCGCATCTTCGGGAGCCTGCCGGATGTCCGCCGTCGCAAGCCGCTGACCAAGAGAGTTTTAGGCGTTAAGTAAGCGCCATTCGGGTCGGTCCCATACCTGCAACAAGTGGCGTGCTGGCGCGGTCGAAGTGCCACGTGGTGTGCCACTTCATGGCGAGGGACGATGCGTCGCGTGGACCGGGAGCCTGTGCGAGAGGTTCTCGTCAAAAAGGAACCTCATGCAGAAGCACGTTCGGCCGGCGGTCGCGGTCCGCAACAAAGGCAAAGCAGCCGCGGATGTCGGCGGCGGTGAGGTCGGGGAAGTCGGCGAGCAACGCGTCCACCGTCATGCTGCCCCCGAGGTCGTTGAAGGTGTCCAATACGGTGATGCGGGTGCCACGCATGCAGGGCTTGCCGCTGCGGATGCACGGGTCGATGGCGATGCGCTCGCGGTCGTTCATGACACGATGCCGTGGGTGGCATCGGTGCAAGCCCAGGGCGGCGGGTGAGCGGGCCCATGTGCTGTGGGCCGTGGGCGATGGGTTCATGGGATTTGGGTTCCGGTGGTATCGCTTCGCTCCACCACCGCCTCCGCTACTGACAACCCTCCGGGTTGCTTCACGCCCCGTCCGTTGCCCGAAGCTCGCCGATCCCCCGTCGCGCCGCGTCCCGTCCGCAGGATTGACTTTGTTGCGCACTTGTTGACGGTCGGCCTTCGTTCCGGCGCGTGAAATCCCCATGCAGGGGCGCGTCATGTCCGGATGTTTCCTCAAGATGAATAACTCCTCGATCCTGCGCGCGGCGGCCGTGTTGTCGCTGGCGTGCGTCGGCGTCCACGCGGACTACCCGACCACCGTCCTCACGGACGGTCCCGTGGCCTACTACCGCCTGAATGACACGCAGGCGACGACGGCCATCAACGTCAACAGCGGCAGCCTGGGCTCCGCCGCCAACGCCACCAACGACCTGCCCACGGGCGTCGTGCGCTCCGTTCCGGGAGCCATCGTGGGCGACCCCAGCCGGGCCTCGTTCTTCGATTTCACCACCCGGACGGAGATCCCGTTCAACCGCGAGATCAACCGCCCGGCCGACCAGCCGTTCACCGTCGAGGCCTGGTTCCTGCCCTCGTCCGACCAGTCCGGCAACGGCATGTCGCCCATCGCCAACCGCTGGACGCAGGGCGGGCCGCGCCAGGGGTGGGTGATGTTCCAGCGCCGTCCCAGCTCGGACAACACCAGCGGCGAGTCCGGCATCGGCTGGAACTTCCGCATGTACTCGGGCGTGGACACGAGCACGGCGCTCGACGTCACGAGCAGCAAGCCCTTCGTGCTGGGCAAGTGGACGCACGTGGTGACCGTGTACGAGCCCGTGGGCAAGGGCGGCGTGGGCTCGAAGCTCTCGATGTACATCGACGGCGAGCTGGCCAACACCGCCGAGTGGACCAACGAAAGCAAGCCTGGCTACGCGCCCGTCACGGACGACCATGACCCGGCCCAGGCGGTCAACGGCCAGCCCATGCTCGCGCTGGGCAACTACAACAACGCGAATGGCAACGCCGCCAACCTCGGAGCCTCCAACCCGTGGTTCGGGGCCGTTGACGAGTTCGCCTTCTACCCGGCCAAGCTCTCGGCCGCGCAAATCAAGGCGCATTACCAGAACGGCACCAACGCCAGCCGCAGCACCCCCTACGCGGCCCTCGTGAAGTCCGACAACCCCAGCGTCCACCTCCGCCTGGGCGAGGTCGTCCCGGGCTCGGCTGGCGTGGTCAACGTCGGCGACCTGCGCACCGCCGGTAACGGCATCTATAGCGCGGAGGTCCGCGCCGGAGCGCCCTCGGCCATCGGTGGCAACACCGAGGACAGCGCCGCCGTCTATCACAGCCGCAACGGCAACGCCTACGCCTCGATTCCCTTCAACGAGGCCATCAACCCGGATTCCAGCATCCCGTTCACCTTCGAGGCCTGGCTCAAGCCCACGCGCGACAAGCAGGGCGGCCAATGCCCCATCAACAACCGCATGGTGGGCGGCACCGGCCGCACCGGCTGGGTCATCTTCCAGCGCAACCCCAACAGCACCTATCCCGCGTCCGAGGGCCTCGGCTGGAACTTCCGCATGTACACCGGCGCGGGCAGCTCCGGCCAGGACGTCAACACCGACACCGACTACGAGGTGGGTCGTTGGCAGCACTTGGTCGTGACGTGGGAGCCCCAGAACGACAACGGCGACCCGGCCGGCAATGGCAACCACCAGTATCAGGGCATCCTCACCGCCTACGTGGATGGAAAGCAGGTCGCCCGCAATGAGAACGCCCTCTACGCCGCCAACCGCGCCGTCCCCGAGGAAGGCCAAGGCAAGCCCCTCGGCGTCCCGGCCGACCTCGGCATCGGCGCCTACAACGCCGCCTCCGGCATCGGCAGCAACCCCTACGAGGGCGGCATCGACGAGGTCGCGTTCTACAACAACTACGTGCTCAAGCCCGAGCAAATCACCGCGCATTACGAGGCTGGCAAGAACCGCAACCTCGACGCCCCCTACGAGTCCCTCGTCTATACGTCGGCCTTCGACGCCGGCAATCCGCCGGACCAAACCAAGGAGCGCGTGACGGTGCCGCCGCTCTACCTGCGCTTCAACGAGGCTCCGGCTGGCCTGTTGGCTGCCAACGCCGCCGCCTCGGGCCCCGCGCCGCTGGGCTTCGCCGTCAATGGCGGCAGCGCGGTGGCGGGCGTGACCGGACCCGGCTTCGCCGGCGACAACGCCGCCGTGGCCATCGGGGGGCGCAACTTCGTCTCCCTGAACAACCCGGCCTCCCTCAACTTCGCCGGGCAAATCACGCTCGAGACGTGGATCAAGCCCGACGCCTCCCAGGGAGCCGTCGCGCGCATCCTCTCGCACGGGCCCTCGATCCCGTCCGACTTCGACGCTGCCGGGCTCAACATCACCTTGGCGGGCTCGCTCCTGAGCCCCAACGAGGTCTCCCTCCGCATCGAGGGCGGGTCCGAGTACGTGCTGGGTTCGACGGACGCCACGGGGTTCCACGGCGTGCGCGCGCCGGTGGGCGATGACCTGAACGCGGGCAAGTGGGTGCACCTGGCCGGCGTTTATGACGGCACCACCTGGCGCCTGTATCGCAATGGCGTCCAGGTGGCCAGCCAGGCGGACGCCAAGGGCGCCGTGCTCGTGGACGAGGGCGACTGGTCCATCGGCTCCACCGGTTCCGGGTGGGCCGACAACTTCGCGGGCGCGGTGGATGAAGTGGCGATCTACAAGAAGGCGCTGACGGCCGCGCAGGCGAAGGCACACTACGACGCGGCCACAGCTGCCGCCGTCTCCAACCTGTCCTTTGCGCCCACGGCCGGAGGCCTGCGCCTCACGTGGACGGGCGGCACGTTGCAGAAGTCCGCCACGTTCAACGGGGGCTTCACGGACGTGTCGGGCGCTTCCAGCCCGTACGACGTGTCCACCACGGACGCCGCCGCGTTCTATCGCCTGCGCCAGTAGGCCCACGATCCCGCGCCCGGGAATGCCGGGTGATCTTGCCGCAAGGCCCCGCCCGGGTTCCGGGCGGGGCCTTTTGTTCCTTGTTGCCGAAGTGAGTGGCGAACCCTCCTCGGGGTGCATCCCGGTGCGCTACACGCGAAACTCCATCTCGATGCGCCCTGCCTCGGCCTCGGCGGCAGCGGCCTCGTCGGGTTGGCCATCGATGCGGAGGACCTCGGCCTGCTGGCGCAAGGCCGACACCAAGTGCCGCCACGACCCATGGGACCCCTCGAAGAGCCTGCGCCTGAGGCCAACGACGGTCTCGCAGGCCTCGCGGGATCCGGCGACGTCCTGTTGATGCAGCCGGACTCTTGCGGTCACCTCCCACCACCGCGTCAACCACCAGCAAAGGCCGGGAAGCACGATGGCCACCGGGTTTTCCGCCGCCACGGAGCGGCTGGCCTCGAGATCTTCCAGCGCTTGCGCGTGCTCGCCCAGCTCGACACGGCAGGCCGCCCGCAGGATCCGCGCCCAGGCATGGTTCCGTGCCAGCAGCTCGTTGCCCGCCGTCGTCCGGACCCCCTCCTCAGCCGTCTCCAAGGCGAGCCGGAAACGCCCGAGCCGCAGGGCGCAGCAGGTCCGCTGCTCCAGCGCGTGCCACACCAGGATTTCGAGGTCCGTCCGGCGTGCCGCCGCGACAACCCCCTCGGAATGGGCCAGCGCCCGGTCGTCCTGGTCCGTCTGCATGAGAAACGTGCCCATGTCGAGGTGGGCCTTGGCGATGAAGCGGGCCTCGCCCGTCTGTTCTTCCAGGGCAATCACCTCGCGCCATGCCGCCTCGGCGCCTGCGACATCCCCGCGGGCCTGGCACGCCCACGCCCTCTCACGAATCCCGTCTGGAGCCCGCGCGTACTTGCTGGGGTCGGCCATGACGAGGGCAAACAACTGGCCCACGCTTTGGATGGCTCCCGCCACGTCGTGGTTTTCCGTGGCCTTTCCCATGGCCTCCACCGCCTTCATCAAGGCCTGCGACTCGGGCGGGATGGCCTCGGGGTTGTTGTCGGAATCGCGCTTGGATGAAGGGTCGCCCTCGTCGCCGGGCGGTGTCTGTGGCGGGTTCATGCGGGGAACGTGCTGGGCAAGATTGGCTCCAGGGGAGCTTTTCCCTCCAGCAACATTTCGCGCGGGCGGCCGTTCCATCGACGGGCCAACGAAGATTTCAGGCGTTCCGGTGGCATCGACGGCTGGCGGGTCGCGCGGCCTGAAAGCCGAGCCGGGCGTTCAGGGCGTATGGACATCGCGGTTGAAACCACCGCCGGGTCCCGTCCCATCATGCGCCATGCAAGGCCATCCCGTGCGCACGTCCGTCATTGGCAGCTATCCCTTCCCGGGCTGGCTGGAACTTGCGACGCGGCACCTGGGCGAGTTTGGACCGGACGACTTGGCCGAGGTGCAGGAGGACGCCGTGGTGGCGGCGTTGCATGACCAGGTCGCGGCCGGCCTCGACGTGGTGACGGATGGGGAGCAAACCCGGCTCGACTTCAACCTTTCGTTCTATGGGCACCTGGAGGGCATCGACCTGGAGACGGCCCCGCCGCGGCGCTGGGGGCCGCCCGCCCACGACCAACGCGGGCGCCACGCCGTCGTGGGCCCGTTGGCCGCGCCGCGCGGGCTGGGCGTGTTGGCCGAGTTCGAGCGGCTACGGCGGCTGGCGCGCGCCGGGCATCCCGGGTTGAAGGCCACGTTGAAGGCGTCGGTTCCCGGGCCGTACACGTTGAGCGGGCGCTTGGTGCCCAAGGCGGAGGTGGGGTACGCCGACCGCTGGGCGCTGACGGAGGCCTTGCTGCCGATCGTCCGATCCGAGCTTGAGGCCCTCGTGGCCGCCGGATGCGAGGAGGTGTCCGTGGACGAGCCGAGCATGAGTTGCTACGCGCACCGCGAGGATCCGCGTCGCTTCGTGGACATCTTCAACCGGACGGTGGAGACGGTCCGGGGCCGCGTGCGCCTGTGCACGCACTTGTGCTTTGGGAACTACAAGGGACGTGCCGTGGGGCCGCGGCGGTTGCAGCCGATGTTCCCGGCCTTCCTGGACCTTCACTGCGACGAGATGCACGTGGAGCTGGCAAGCCGGGAGTTTGCGGAGGTGGAGGTCCTCGGGCTGGTGGCGCGGCGCATGGACGTGGCGGTGGGGGTGGTGGACGTGAAGAGCTACTACATCGAGACGCCGGAGGACATCGAGCGCCGCATCCGGCTGTGCCTCGGACACGTGGCGGCGGATCGGCTCGTGGTGGCCCCGGACTGCGGGCTCAGCCAGACGGCCCGATGGGCGGCGCGCCGCAAGCTCGCGGCCATGGTCGAGGGGGCGCGACGCGTGCGGCGCCTCGGCGCGGGCTGAACCGCCGATGAAACGCTTTGACCGTTTGCGACGGGATTCCATAGGGTGCCGCCCACATTGATTTCATGAGCACGACCTACGTTCCCCTCATCAGCTCCGGCGTGGCCGGCCCCCTCGGTGTCCTGCACCTGCCCCGTCTTTGGCTCAAGGCCTCCCTCGAGGCGGCCGGCAAGATCGCCACGGGCTACCCTGGCATCGGGCAAGGCTACGACATGATGGTGATCACCGGCCTCGGCCTGAATGCCGACGAGGTCCGCAAGTTCATCACGGAATCGAAGCCCACCTATCCCCAGTTCGAGGCTTGGATCAAGCGCCAGCCCGGCGTGAACCTCACCCGCGCCAACATCCACAAGCTCAACCTCTCCATTGCCGGCTACATCCACACCGACGACACCCGCAAGGGAATCCTCACCGCCAACAACCTGCCTGACGACGGCTCCATCCTCCCGGACGCCATCAACCTCAACAACCTCGACGACTGGAACGAGTTCCACGCCGCCGTGTTGAAGGGCTAGTCGGTCGCTTTCCGTTCAGGCCGCGTCGGCCGGGTGTTCCCCGTGCCCACGCGGCCCTTTTCGTTTCGGGCCCTGCTCGCGCAGGGCGTGGTGGCGCCGGCCCGGATTCACCCGGACCTGTGTGATGCACTCCGTCGTGGAGCAGGCCTGCATGAACTGGCGCCAGCCCCTCGCGTTCAGGGCACCATCACCACCCGGTAGAATCGGGCGTCGCCCGGCGGCAAGGGATCGGTGGCCTCCATGGCGGACCCCGATCCCAGCACACTGCCCATGGTGCGCCAGCCCGAGGCGGGGTCGTCCGAGGCCTCGAGCCGGTACACGGCTCCGCGCAGGGAAGGCCATGAGACCACGAGGCCCGCCTTGGTCCAGCGGGCGGCGACCACGGGGGCCATGGAGGCCGCCGTCGGATTGGCGCGTGCGGGCGAGGGGGTGGCGGCCATGCGGACGATGCGTTGGCCCTCGGGGATGCTGGCCCACGAGACCCCCGCCGGGGTCGTGCCGTAGCGGAACGTGTCGATCACCCCGGAACCCACCGCCGAGGGCCTTGCGAGGGCGATCCATCCATTGTCCGGTGCGGGGCGGAACGACGCGTGCCATTCGGCGGGCGTGGCTTGGCTGGTCTCGCCGTCGAGGAACACCATGCGCCGCTCGCCGGGGCGCAGCGTCAGGCCTTGGGGGAACGTCCAGGGCGTGTTGGTCGAGGAGGCGAGGAGTTGCCAGCCGTCGAGGGCGACGGCGGTGGTTCCAGCGTTGTACAGCTCCAGCCAAGGCTCCGCCTGCCCGGCGACATCCCGGACCCCCCCTGCGCGCGGCGCCACCTCGTTGAGGAACACGGACGGGAGGGCTGCAAGGGTGGTCGCCACCGAGTTGGCCGCGCCCGGCGTGTTGCCCGGCAAGGTGCCACCCTCCAGCCGCAAGGCCGCCCCGAAGACGATGTCGGAGCTGCCGATCGCCGATTGATGGACCTCGGCGGCGAGGACGTTGGTTCCCGCCCGAAGCAGCGACGCCGGCAGGGATGCCGCCACGGCGGCCGCGTCACCCACCGTGACCGTGGCGGGCGTCGTGGGTCCGATGACCCCGTCGGGCATGTTGAACCGGGTCAGCTCCGTCCCGTTGAGATAGAGCACCAGGCCATCGTCGATGACGTGCGTGAGGGCGAGGCTGGCCCCGGCCGGGACGGAGGGCAGCACGAAGGTGGTGCGGAAGTAATAGGACCATTGCCCCAGGTTGAGCGCCGTGGTCTTGGCAGCAGGCAACGCAGCCGTCTCCACGTAAAGCAGGCCGCCGCCGGACTTCCACGCGCGGTCGTCAAAGTCGAGCGCGGTCCATGTTCCCACGGGCGCCGATTCCAGGTAGCGCCACGTGGACGTCAGCGTCGTGAGGTCCCGCGAACCGGCGAAGGCGGCCGTTGCCGTCCATGCACCGGGCAGGGCGTTGTCCGCCAGCAGGTCCATGAGTTGCAACGCCGTGCCGCTCCCGGCTGCCACGTCGGGCCAATCCCCGCCCACGGAGAACGGCACCCGGTCCAGGACATCCCCCGCCATCGAAAACAGGACGAGGTCGTCGCCATCGGCCCCCAGCGTCCCGGTCCACGGGCCGACGACACGCGGGACGGCACCATGTGCGGCGCGGAATGCCCCGATGTCGGCCGCCACGCACAGGGCTTGGCCGGGCATCAGGACGGAGCCGCCTGGGAACTCGAATGAGAACGCCCGGCCCAGCAAGCGGCAGCCCGAGACATCCCAAGCCGTGTTGGTCGAGGCATTGGCCAGCTCGATGTACGCGGAGGCGCCGGCGGCAGGGCGGCTCATGATCTCGGAGATGGCCACCTTGAACCGGCGTTGAACCGTCACGGTCCAGGACCGCTCGGCCACGGCCGAGGGCAATGCGTCATCGGCAACCTGCAATCGAACGACGACGTTCGTCCGCCCGATGTCGGGTGGGATGTTCCATGTCAGGCGTCCCGTGACGGCATCCACGGCGACGCCGGCCGGGGGCGTGCCGACGACCGAGAACGTCAGGTTCTGCGGCGGGAGATCGTCGTCTTCGGCATCGAGTGTTCGCGCGAGCACGTCGCCCTCGAAGGCCGTGGCCGATGGGATGAGGGCGAGGCGAGGCGGCTGGTTGGCCTCGAGCACTTGGATCGAAAACGTCGCCTGCACCGACTGGACCAACGCCGTCGTTTCCGTGGCACGCACCACCAACGGGTAGATGCCCGGCCCTTGCAACTCGGTGGGCCTCCAACGGATGACGCCCGTGGCGGGTTCGAGCACCAGCCCTGCCGGGGCCTCGCCAACCAGCGAGAACGTTACGGCCCCGCCATCTGGGTCGCGGGCCTCGAGCTGCACCGACGTCTCGTTGCCCTCCGCCACCAACACCAACTGCGGCTGCGTGAAGACCGGGGGGTTGTCCACTTCCACGACCGTGACGCGAACCCGGATCATCGCCGTGGCGGGCGGCTCGAAATCGTCCGAAACCACGACATCGAACTCATGAAACTTGGGGCCCTGATCCTCGGATGGGGCCCATTCCAACAACCCTGTCGTGGCGTCCACCTTCACGCCGGACGGTGCGTTGGTCGCGAGGGCGAACCGCAGCGCTTGCGGGGGCAGGTCGGGATCCGTCGCCCGAAGCTGGACGGTCCACGTCTGGCCCTCGTTCACGGTGACGGGCGCGACGGCCTCCCCAACGGGCGGGCGGTTGGCCTCGGCCACGTTGACCAGCACGCGTGCGACCGAGGATCGCGGCGGCGACCCGGAATCCATGGCGCGCACCGCAAAGGCAAAGGTGCCCGGCCCCTGGGCCTCGGACGGCGTCCACGTCAACGTGCCGGTCCCGGGGTCGATCTCGACGCCGGCGGGCGCGTCGGCCCCCAGCTCGTAGCGCACAGTCTGTCCCGCGTCCGGATCGGTGGCCTGCACGCGCAGCGTCCAGCGCAGATCCTCGGTCGCGGACTGCGTGGCGATGGGCTGGAATCGCGGCGGCATGTTGCCCCCGGGGACGGCATTGAATGCGGCGGGCGTCGGGCCCTCGATGGCGATGAGGTCGTTGCCGGGGCCGTCGGGGTAGCGCCCGAGGGAGGCGTTGTTGGTTTGCGGCCCGAAGGCGAAGCCATCCACCCGCGAGCCATCCGGCGCGAACAAGCCCACGGCCTCGCCACCGCGCGCGAGGCTGAAGCTCGCGTGGAACCAACCCTTCGCCGCGTCGGTTTGGCCGGGCTCGCCGTCGGCCCACACGAGGAGGAAGCCGCCGGCGGGGACGACGGTTCCTGCGGGCAGGACGGAGGCCGTCTGGTTCGCCAGGTCATCCGTCAGGAAGTACCCGGAAATGTCCGCGGGCGTGGCGGCCGGATTGTACAGCTCGATCCAGTCGTCGAAGTCGCCGTCGGCCGGGTCCGCGAGCACGGACGTGTTGGAGGCGAGGACCTCGTTGATGACGACCTCGACCTTGGGCACGAAGGCGTCGTTGGTCTTGCCGGGCGTTGCCACGTAGAGGGGCCTGCGCGCATAGGGATCGCCGTCCGGCACGGAGCCGAGCCCGCGGCCAGCCGGGAGGGCGTCATAGTCGAGGGAGTCGAGCACGGCCACGGCGGCGGGGTTGCCTTGGAGGCGGGACAGGACCACGGAGCCCTTGGAGGCCGGGAGACGGAACGTGGCGTGGGGCTGGCCCGGGACGGACTCGGAGGGCTCGTTGTCGAGCCACACCACGAGCGAGCCGCGGGCGGGCACGAGGGTGTCGGCCGGAAACTGCCAGCGCTGCGGGGTGGCCAGGCTGTCGCCCAGCCACAGGCCCGAGACGTCGGCGACGGTGGAGGTGGGGTTGAACAGTTCGACGAAGGGGTCGGCGTCGCCGGCATTGTCCACGACGGTCGCGGAAGGCAAGGGGACGACCTCGTTGAGCCAGACCGGGGGGAAGGCGGGGAGCCAGGCGCGGACGGCGTTGTTGGTCCCGGGCGTCACGCGGTTGGGGGCGTTGGTGGCGGTGGCGGCCCAGTTGGCGGGGCGCCGCGTGTCCTGGGCGGGGTCGATCAACTGGAGGGAGGGCCCCCAGCCATCGGCGTTGGTGGACCAAGGCGCGCGGTCGAGGTACCGCACGCGGCTAAACGCGACGTCGGCCCCGGGCGGCAGCAGGCCGAGGCGCTCGCCATTGTTGTCGAGGTTGCCCGTGAACTCGTCGAAGACAGGGACGGCAGCGCCGAAGGCAGAACTGAACGCGGCGCGGTCGGCGGCGAGGACGAGGAAGCCACTGGGGAGGATGGTGGCGTTGGAGGGGAAGGTGTAGCCGATGCCTTCGAGCCGGTGGCCGTCGAGGTTGAAGGGGACGGAGGTGTTGCGGTTGAACAGCTCGACGAAGGACGTGCCCGGGATGGCGGGGTTGTAGTGGATTTCGTTGAGCACGACCCAGTCGCGTGCCTGGGGCACGGCTCCCGGGTAGGTGATGGTGATCGAATCGGAGGCTCCGGTGGGCCTGCCGGCCGCATCGAGGGCCGTCAGCACGAGGGCGTTCGTGGCCTGCGTCAGGGGCACGGCCACGCTGAAGGTGGTGAGGCCGGTCCAGTTGACGGGGTAGCGGACGCCGTTGACGGCGATGTCGGCCACAAGGAACGAGGCGTTGCCGGCGAGGGTGGCGACGGGCTGAGCGGAGGCGAAGTTGTTGCCACCATTGGAGGTGATGCTGAAGGCGGTGTTGGCCGAGGCGTTGAGCTGGTTGAGGATATAGGTTCTGCGGCCGGTCATGTAGTTGGTGACGCTGGAGAGGGCGGCGAGGCCGGTGATGTTGTTTTGCTGGTGGAGAAGGCGGTAGCCCTCGACGACGGGGACAAACTGGGCGGGCGTGAGGGGGCCGTTGGCCGCGCGATGGAGGGCGCGCCATAGCATTCGCTGGAAGGGAGCGGGCGCGTAGAGCCGTGCGTTGGCGATGGGGTCCTGGCCGCCGGTGAATCCCGCCGTCGTGCCGTCGCCCAGGCCAAACACGAAGTCGATGTCCCATGGAAGAAGCACGGCCCGGCGCCCCGGCTGGCGATAGAGGTACATGTTTTGGCCGATGTTGTAGGTCCACGAGTCCCAGTTGCCCGTTACGCGGTGGAAGGCGAAGACGCCCATCCATTCCTCGATGTCGGCTTGTTGCAGCACGCGGCCGGGGAATCCGGAGTCGAGGGGCGAGTTCAACACGGACACGAGGTCGAAGATCGTCTGGTAGTTGCTTTCCGGGAACTCCTGCGCGCGGCGTTCCCAGTTCCATCGGTACCGCGCGAGCTTGGGCTGACCATTCGACGTGAAGGACTCCATCGTTGCCGAGGTGGAGGCGAAGTTGCGGTTGTCGTCCTGGAACTCGAACCAGATCGAGATCTTGTAGAGGTCGCCTTGGCCGCCTTCCGGGTAGTTGTCCTCGGCATAGGCATGGTCCGGCTCCTCCAGGTCCTCGACGACGTTCGCGAAGCTGGCTCCGTTGATATAGAAGAGCTGGTGCTTGCCTTCGAGCGACGGGATCCCCATGCGCGAGGCAAGCCAGTTGGCGACCCGGCCGCGCAGGGCCGTGTCCTCGACGCCGCCATTGCCCGTCTTGGAGAACAGGCGCTCGCTCACGCCATGCAGGAGGTCGTCCGAGGGAAGGCGCACCGTGATGTCGCCCGATCCGCCATGGTAAGGGCTGCCCTTGTCCCGGAAGATGACCTGGTGGACGACGCGGGTATTGCCATAGACGACGGTGCCGCGGCGGTAGGCGTTGTTGAGGGGGTTGCCGCCGGGGGCGTTGCGGTTGACGGACGTGCACCAAAGGTGGGCGTGGGGAAGGCTGGTGAAGGGCACCGGCTCGTTCCACCGGATCAAGCCCTCGTTCAAGGGCGCGCTCGGCGGCCACACGGACTCGGCCGACCTTCCGTCCGTCGCGCGGATCGTGAACGCCACCAGCGCCCCGGCTCCCTGCCCGGGAATCGTGCCCGTGAAAACCCCATCCGCCGCCACCGCGTCCCCGTCCAGCCCGTCGTCCCGCATCGGCACGTCCGTCGTGCTCGTCGTGGGGTCCAGGCGGTACCGCAGCGACATCGCCACGACGCCGTCGGCGTCCGACGCCCGGGCCATGACGCGCACGGCCTCACCGACCCGCGGCAGGACGGGCGAATGAGAGATGGAATGGATGGCCGGACCGACGTTGGACAGGCGGCGGGAGTTGGGCTTGCCCGGCGTGCCGAGGTTGCGAGGGATCGTCAAGGGCGCGGCGTAGTCGGAGTGGTTGCCGCGCAAGCGGAAGAGCAGCTCGGGCCAGCCGGCCACCCAACGCGTCCATGCGCGGAATGTGACGTTGTTGTTGGCCGTCAACGTGGCCGTCAGGTTGGCCCGAATCGCGTTCGGTCCCGTGTCCAGGCCACCTTGGGCCCGAACACGCAGGCCCTGGAGTCCCGTCTTGGCGGCCGATGCCTCGACGACGGAGCCCGCATGGTTGCCGCCAAGGAGCCACCCGGACGGACCGGACTCGAAGCCCGCGTTGCTGATCACGTTGGTGCCGGCCAGCCCGATCACCTGAACGTCGTCCACCAAGCACTCGCCGTTGTTGAGCAATCCGAGGTACAGGCGGTTGATCGTCCCGTTCCCGTTGTCCATCCGCCCCGTCCACTCCACCCGCGTCCAAGGGGCCTTCTGCGACTCGTCGGAGTCCGCCCAGTTCGCCGCCAACGCCGGGTCTGCGTCCGGGTCTTCCAGCTCGAGGCTCGACCCGCCGCCGTCCGACCACTGGCCCCACGCGCCGCCGTCGGCGTAGCGCACCTCGCCCACCGCGATGTGGAGGACGTCCGTGGTCACGACCCCCTGGCTGTTCGTGCTTTGGATGTCGTCGGGCTTGGTGAGCCGCACCACGTCGCCGCCATTCCCCAGCGTTCCTTGATATCCGCCCACCACCCGAGCGGTCGGCACGTCTGGATGGTTCGCTCGCAACTGCTCCGGGTCCTTTGCCAACACCAGGAACTCGCCCGGGGCGATGCGCGTCCCCGCCGGGAAGTCGAACGCAATCCCGCCGCGCATCCGCCAACCCGCCAGGTCCACCGCCTGCGACCCGCGGTTCGCCAGCTCCACGAACTCGTCGGCGTCGCCGCCGGGCGGGTTGTAGAAGATCTCATTGATGACGACGTCCTCGGCGCGGCGCGGCGCATTGGGAACGCCCGGGGTGGGCTGCGCCAATCGACGCCATGCCTCGGATCCGTCCGGTGAACGTCCGAAGGCCACGCCGTTCTCCTGCGCCCAGAACTTCAGGACGTCGATGACCCGCCGGCCATCCGGCGACAGCAGGTACACCGTCTCACCCGCCGCCGAGAGCCGGAACCCCAGGGCCGTCTCGTCCCAGGCCTTCTCCGCGCCAGGAGCCAGCACGGTCCCCGCCGGAATTCGGAAGCGATTCGTCCCAAGGTCGTCCGTGAGGATGCACCCGGACACGTCCACCGCCGACGCCGACCGGTTATAGATTTCCACGAAGTCGAGCTGTGGCAGGTCCGTGTGCGCCAACACCTCGTTCAAGACCGTCGAGTCCAAGGGCGACGCTTCCACCGGCTCCGGTCGGCCCGGCGATCCGCCCCGCACCCGGCTGGCCGTCCAAGCCCTGGGGTCTTCCTGCCCAAAGCTCGGCGATGCCAAGACCAACGAGTGCCCCGTCCCATCGGCCGCCACCGGCCATGGCGCGTTGGGCGAGTACTCCACCTTGAGCTTCACGGCCCCGATGGAGTCTCGCAGGCGAACGGTGTCGCCGGCGTTGTTCAGGTTGCCCGACCACGGCCCCAGCACCGGCGCGAGGCCCGCCACGGGAGCCAACGCCTCCGGCTGCGACGTCACCACGACGCGCGCCCCCGCCTGCAACTGGAACCCGTCCGGGAAGCGGAACGACACCCCGCCGTCCAACGTCCACCCCGTCATGTCCACGAACACGTCGCCGTGGTTGGCAATCTCGACGAACTCCACGCCACTCCCCGCGCCCGGGCCGTCCCCCGGGGCGTATTGAATCTCGCTGAACACCATCCCGGTCCGGCGCGACGACGGCGTCGCCCCCTCCCGGGTGTGTTCCCAGGGCACCTCGTTCGTCTGGGTCGTATTGCCCAGCCCTGAGAAAAGCGCCCGCGTGCTGGCCCAGGCGTTCTGGCTGGTCGTTACCAACCCCAGTTGCGCCTCCGGGCCGCCATCTAGGAACACCGACGCCATCCGCGTCCACCCGCGTCCGTCCACGCTCGCAAAGGTGGTCACCGAGGCACCCTCGCGCCGCATCCGTAGCCATGCCGTGGGCGGGGCCGAAGGGAAGCCCCCCAGGTTCGACGCCCGCGTGGGGGCTCCCCCGGTCGATGTCCGCGTCTCCGCGAAGCAGCCCGCCATGGGGCTGGACGCATAGACGGCGGCGAACGTCGCGGACGCGTTCGTGGAGCTTCGCAGCATCAACCCGGCGCGAACGAACGGGTTCGAGACCGCCAAGTCGTCCACGCGCACCTGCACGTCGAAGTCGTTGGTGCACGCGATCCCCGCGAAAACCGCCTGGTCCGGGTTCGCCGCGAGGATGCCACGGCCCCGGCTCCGCAGCTCCCAGACATCCGGGCCGCGCCGCACCACCGCATCCTCCGGGCCCCCTCCCAATGCCGGCGACAACTCCAAGGGGACGGCAAGCTGCCCATGCAGGCGGGGAAGCAACGACAACAGGGAAAGCGCAAGGCCCGAAGCAGCCCCCACGCGGCTAAGACACGACGATTCCATGGCGGTGATGCGCCATTGGAAGCAATTCCAGGGCCGGGGAGCAACGGGCGGGGCAGGAAACGTTGAGGGCCACGTCCCGGGATGGCCGTGACCAAGGGTTCGGCCCCGGGCGTGGCCGCGCCCCAGGCCCGGCGGCGTGTGGCGTTAGTACCCGAGCTTCTGGAGCTCGCGGTCGAGGAGCATCTGAAACTCCTGCAAGTCTTCCTGGGAGGGCCGGTAGCCCCGTTGCGGGGGAACCATCCCGAAGCGCCCGGTTTGGTCGAGGTACCACTGGGCCTTCTGAGCGTCGCTGAACGTCACGGAGCCGCTGGCGAGGGCTCCGGGACGGGTGATGGCATCGACGGTGACGCTGACGCCACCGCCGCCGGGGGCAGGAGCGGGGGCGGAGGCGGAGGCGGGGGTTGCGGCGGGTGCGCCCATCGGGGAAGGCTGGAAGGCGCCCGGTGCCGGGATGTTGCCCACTGGGTAGGCTTGGGTGGTGGCCGACGCGGCGGGCGCGGACGAGGCTGCGGCCGCAGGAGCCGGCTCGGGAGCCTTGGGGGGCTCGATGTCCTTGGGAACGACGCGCAGGTCGTCCACCAGCAACCGGGTGTCCATGTACGTCAGGCGAAGGCCGAACTCCTTCTCAACCCGCTTTTGGAAGTCCGACAACTTCAACCCGTCGCTGAGCCACCCGCGCGCCACCTGGGCCTGAGCCTCCGTCAATTGCATGGCGACCATGGTATGAACGACCCCTGGAAACGGCAAGCAACGGCCCCGGCATCGCTCCGTTCCGGTGCCTCCCGAAGTTGTCGGTGTTCCCAAGCACGGCGTGGCGGGCCCAACGCTGGGCGCGCGGCCGTCCCCGGCCGCCTTTCCACGCTCCCGCGTTGAGGGACCTGTCCCCACGCATTGTGCTCCCATGTCACCGACCACTTCGGGATGCACGGCTGCGCCTCGAAATCAGCCGTTGCGGCCCCCGCCACGTCGGGCACGGTGGCCCCATGAGAGCGCTTCTCGTCACCATCATGTTTTCACTGACTTCGTTCCTCGGCCTTGCCGCCGACAAGCTCGCCGTGGGTGCCCGCCTGCCCGCCATCACCGTCAACGACCAAGACGGCAAGCCCGTTGCCCTCGCCGAGGCCGGCTCGAAGGGTTACCTGCTCGTGTACTTCTATCCCAAGGCCAGCACGCCCGGTTGCACCAAGCAGGGGTGCTCCCTCCGCGATGGATGGTCCGACTTGCAGAAGGCCGGCGTCCAGGTCCTCGGCGTGAGCACGGACGACGAGGCCGCCCAGAAGAAGTTCAAGGACGAGTACAGCTTCCCCTTCCGCCTGCTGGCCGACCACGAGAAGAAGGTCACCGAGGCCTTCGGAGTGAAGAACCTCGTCGGCATGGCCAGCCGCTCGGCGTTCCTCTTCAAGGACGGCGCCTGCGTGTGGGTGGATCCCAAGGGTTCCACGTCCGACCAGGCCACCCAGGTCCTTGCGTACCTCAAGGGCGCGAAGCCGTAAGTGGCGCCGGTCTCCCGCCCAACCCGTGATAGACGCGGCCAAGAGGGCGGCGGCATGATCTCCACATGGCACCACGAGTTCATTGCCTCGCCCTTGCCCCGCGTTGGGGGGCGTTCCGGGCCGCTTCGGTCCTAATGGGTTGGATGGCCGTCGGAACTATCGCCACCGGCGTCCTTGCCGAGGACGTCGCCGTTCCCCGCGAGCGTTTGGAGGCTCTGGAGGCGCGGTCGCAACGGGTCGATGCGTTGGAGGCGGAGGTTCGCCGTCTTGAGTCCGAGATCCGTCGGCTGAAAGCGGTGCCCGAAACGGCAGCAACTACCACCGGCGCTGCCCAACGTCCCTCGGCCAATCCGCCGCCGTCCCCATGGCTGGCGCCCGCCGCCGCCCAAGCCGCCGTCCAGGCCGGACCAGCGCCCGCATTGGACGGTCGTGTGTCCGAGGGTTCGACCGTGGACCTCGCCCATGTCTTGTCGCACTTCGGATCAGACCCCGCCGCCGCGCTGGCTCTCTACAAGGGAGTGAAGGCGCGGTTCCACGGCGTTGTGGCGGACGTGGACAAGCCCCTGTTCATGGCCCCCTTCGACGTGGTGTTTCGGCGCCCCGAAACGCCGGTGCGCGTCCGTGCCCGGGTCACGTCGCCGTCCTTTGCGACGCGGGTGTTTGTGACGGCCGACCGCACCACCGTCATGGGGGAGGGTGGTGGCCGTCGCCAGGCACTGGCGCGGGTGGGGGATGCAGTGGTGTTCGACGGGGTCATCAAGGGGTTGGATGGCAGCATGGTGGAACTGGTGGCCTCGGGTGGGCTTGGGCCATGGACGGGGCCATGAACCCGGCACGAGAAATGCCCACACGACGGTCGTTCCCTTGAAGACACGGCACCATGCACGAGCGACCGGGTTCACCTTGATCGAGTTGCTGGTGGTGATTGCGATTATCGCGATCCTCGCGGCGCTTTTGCTGCCCGCGTTGGTCCAGGCACGTCGGGCCGCGCTTCGCACCGGCTGCATCAACAACCAGCGCCAGCTCGCCCTTGCTTGGTCGATGTACGCGGCGGATCACGCCGAGGCCCTGCCCCTGAACGGCCATGGGTCGGAGGAGGAGGTGGGCAACCAGCGGCTGTGGGTCCTCGGCAACACCCATCTCGACCCCGGGGGCTTCACCAACCGGTCATGGCTGCTGGACCCGCGTCGCGCGGCCTTCGCGGACTACATCCAGACGCTCGGGACCTATCGTTGCCCCGCCGACCGGAGCCGCGTGGAAATCGGGGGCAAGGAATACCCGAAGACCCGCAGCTATGCGTTGAACCTCGCGATGAACGGCGCGGTGCCGGACCCATGGCTGCACCTGGGCGGGCGCCGGTTGTTCGAGAAGACGGGCGACGTCTCGGCCGCGCGGCCCTCGGAGTTGTTCACGTTCATCGACGTGGCCCCGGGCAACGTGTGCCACGCGTCGTTTGTCGTGCACCGGGGCTTCTTCAAGGACCTGTTCTATCACCTGCCCTCCGTGGGGCATGGCGCGCGGGGCGTGGCGACGTTTGCGGACGGTCACGTGGACACGCCGAGGTGGCTGGATCCGCGGACGTTGGAGGAGGCGGCCCCGCCGTGGCTGCCGGACCATTGGACGATCTACCATCCCGGCAGCCGGGACCTCCAGTGGCTCAGGGAACACGCCTACGGCGAGGCGCTTCCCTGAGCTGGGCCGATTCAGTTGGATCGGTCGGCTGAGGGCATCGGCTACCAGTCCACGGCCACGCTGAGCTTGGCCCCGAACCGGTTCTTGTAGAACAACTGCCGGTGCCGTGCGCCGTGCTCGTGGACGAGCTTGGTGAGCTTGACGTCGTAGCAGCAGTACTCGGCGACCTCCATCAGGCGGCCTTCCTTGAACCACTGGATGGCCTGGAGTCCCTCGCTGGTCTTTTCGAGCCCGAACGTCGCGTTGGCGATGGAGTCGAGGGACAGGCGATGCTTCAGCCGTTCGTGCAGGACCACGAGCATGTCGAGCGTGGGAAGCTGCGACAGGTCGAACACGGTGTACCCGTGCAAGACCTCGTAGTCGAAGCGCACCACGTTGAAGCCCACCACGAGGTCCGCCCGTTGCAGCTCCCGGATCAGGTCGGGCACCTCGTGCTCGCCGTAGATCTTGTAGCCGCCACGCTGCGTGCTGTACGTGACCCCGACGCTCATCTTGAGGTCGCGGACCTTGTCCCAGCCGCCGACCTCCTCGGCAGATTTCTGCGTCTCGAGGTCGAAATAGACGATGTTCTTCAAGGGTCAGTTCTCGGGGCGGTCATAGGTCCCGAGGGGGCGGATCCAGATGTTGCGGAAGCGCACGGGATCGCCGTGGTCCTGAAGGCGGATGGGGCCGGTGCCGTCGTACTTGAAGTACTTGGGGACGTTTTGGTGGCCGGTGGGGCCGTTGAACTCCTGGCGGTGATGGAGGACGACGCCGTTGTGGAGGACGGTGACGGAGGCCTTGCGGGTGACGTTGCCGGCGTCGTCGAAGCGCGGGCCCTCGAAGATGATGTCGTAGGCGTTCCACTCGCCGGGCTTCTTCATGGCGTTGGCGAGGGGCGCCCACTGGCCGTAGAGGCCGCCGGCCTGGCCATCGGCGTAGGTCTTGTTGTTGTACACGTCCAGGACCTGCACCTCGTACAAGCCATGCAGGAAGATCCCGGAGTTGCCGCGCCCCTGGCTGTCGCCCTTCGGCGGGTTGGGGGCCGACCACTCGATGTGGAGCTGGAAGTCCCCGAACTTCTCGCGTGTCTCGATGTCGCCGCCGCCCTTGGTCACCACGAAGGCTCCGTCCTCGACCTTCCACTTGGCGTCGCCCTTCCCGCTCTTCCATGCGGCAAGGCTCTTTCCATCAAACAACACCTTCGCGTCCGCCGGGGCCACCGCGCCGTGGCTGAACGTCTCGGCGGGCGCGACCACGGGCGGGTTGGGCCGGTTCTTGTCATGCACCCGCCACTTTTGGCCGGGAATTTGGGGGGTGTTGTCGTAGCCCACGCCCGCCGCAAACGCCGCCACGGCGGCCGTGCCCGCCGCCCAGGAAACCAGTTGGATCGTCTTCATGTGAATGTTTGGAGCATTGCCAGCAGCGGGAACACGGCCAACCAAAAAGCCGTCTTGGGCGATTCTCCGCCGCCGCCGATTCCTAGATCGACTGCATGGCCTCGGTGAGGCGTTGGCTCAGTTCCCGTGCGGGATGAATCCCGGCGAGCTTGAGCTTGGTCTGGAACGCGGCGACCTCCACCAACCGCGCCAAGTCGCGCCCGGGTCGCACGGGGATTTCCATGTGGGGCACCGCCACGCCCAGCAGTTCCACGTGCCGTTCCTCCAGCCCGAGCCGGTCCACGTCCTCCACCTTCTCCCAGGGCTTCAACGTCACCACCAGGTTCACCTGCTTCGTCGGGCGAATCGCAGCCACTCCGAACATCGCCGCCACGTCGATGATGCCGATCCCGCGCACCTCCATGAGGTTCCGGGTTAGCTCCTTGCCCGACCCAATCACGTTGCGGCCATCCTCGAGGATCAGCCGCGTGATGTCGTCGGACACCAACGAATGCCCGCGCTCGAGGAGCCCGAGGACGGCCTCGCTCTTGCCGATGCCGGACTCGCCCTGGATGACGACGCCAATCCCTTGGACGTCCACCATGCTCCCGTGCACCTGCGTTCGCGGGGCGAACAACGCCTCCAACGCCAGCGTCGCGAGGTTGATGAACTTCATGGTCACCAGCCCCGTCTGGAGGACAGGGATGCCTGCCTTCTCGGCCGCCTGGAGGAAGGCCTTCTCCGGCTTGATCCCCCGGCAGAGGACCACGCACGGGATCCGGGACCCAAAGAACTCCTGGTAGCGTTGCTGGCGCAGGGCGGGTTCCAGGGTGCGGAGATATGCGGTCTCCACGTTGCCAATGACCTGCACGCGGCGCGGCGCGAAGTACTTCCGGAACCCGGCCAGCGCCAGGCCCGGCCGGTTGACCGTGGGCTCGCGAATCACCCGCGACAAACCGCCCGCCCCCGCCAATAGGTGCAGCCCGAGCTGCGCCGCGTTGTCCGTGTAGAACGTCTGGACCGTTGGTTGTGCCGTCTTCATGGCTTCTCGCTCTTGGCCGGATCGATTCAGTTGGATCGGTCCGGCTTGGTTCCCCCCGCAAAGCATCCCAGCACCGCCCCCACCACCGTCGCCGCCGCCAATCCCACCGTCGCCGTGTATCCCACCTGCGGAATCATGACGACCGCCAACTTTTCCCCATCCCATTCCTCCAGCGACAATCCCAGCCAGAACAATCCGACCTGCACCGCCCCCAAGCCCATCATCGCCAGGTATCCCCACAGGCCCCATCGACGCCCACGCCGGGCACGCACCACGTCCAGCCCGGGCCATCGAAGCCAGCCGGCCATCGTCGGCATCAAGCCCAGCGCCAGCGGCCATCCCAGCAAGCCCGCCAACGCCGCGAGGAAGACCGCGAGGAAGGGAAGCGCCACGATGGCCATCGTGCCTCCTACAGGTTGAAGTCCGGCCCCAGGTAAATCTCGCGGGCCTTCGGGTCGTTCACGAGCTGGTCGGCCGGGCCCTCGTACACGACGCGCCCTTGGTGAATCAGGTACGCCCGGTCCACCAGCTTCAGCATCTCGCGCGCCTTGTGGTCCGTGATGAGGATTCCCAAGCCCCGCTCCCGGAGGCGGCGCACGATCTTCTGGACCTCGTGCACTGCGATGGGGTCGATGCCGGCGAACGGCTCGTCCATGAGCAACAGACGCGGGCTGGTGATGAGGGCGCGCGTGATTTCCAGGCGGCGCTTCTCCCCGCCGCTGAGCTGGTACGCCTTGCTCTTCGCAAGCCGTGCCAGGTCCAGCTCGTCCAGCAAGTAGTTCAGCCGCACGGCCCGTTCTGCACGGGGGCAATCGATGGTCTCCAGGATCGCGCGGAGGTTGTCCTCCACCGTCAGCTTGCGGAACACGCTCGGCTCCTGCGTGAGGTAGCCAATCCCGCGCCGCGCACGCTCGTGCATCGCAAGGCCCGTGATGTCCGAACCGCAGAAACGCACCGCGCCCGCGTCGGGCCGGACGAGCCCGACGACCATGTTGAACGACGTGGTTTTCCCGGCGCCATTGGGGCCCAGCAAGCCCACGACCTCGCCGGCGTTCACCCGGATGGAGACGCCATCGACGACGCGCCGGCCCCGGTAGGCCTTGGCGATACCGGTGACATCCAGGAGCGGCTCGCCTGCTTGGGCTGGGTCCGGCATGGCGACGGGGTGGCTAGCGGGCGGCGGGGGCCGCAGGCGGCGCATTCGTGCGCCGCATCGACTTGATCATCTCCACGTTGAGCTCAGAAACGTGCCCGCCCATGGCGCGGATCTTGCCCGTGGCGAGGTCGTAGGTGATGACGTTGGCCCGCGTGGAGCCCTGCGGCGCGACGATGCGCGGGGCGGCGCCGGTGAGGGTCACGAGCTCGTTGGTGGCCGTGTACACGGCGCGGTCGCCGTAGGCCTTGATGACCATGGGTGTGTCGCCGGGCTTCGCGGGCAGGCGCGTGATCTCGATGACGACGTTGGTCGTCGCCACGAGGGCATCGGGCCGGTTCGTGCTGGATTGCTGCACCGTGACGAGGTCGGCGCACGCCAGCTTGAGCAGGCCGGGCAAGGTGACCTCCACGTCGCCCCAGTAGTGCTGCGTGCCCGTCTGGTAGTCGAACTCCCACGTGCCCGACTTGATCTGCACGGGCGGCGCGGGCTCCTGCGCCAACGCAAGCGTCGTCGGAAGCATCCAAAGGGCCCGGCTTAAGGTTCGATTCATGTCGTGTCTGCCCTTCAAGGCTGCTCCTTACGGCCCGGGGCCGGCAAGCGCACGCGCGCCATCGTCTGCACCCGGTTGGAAATCGTCAGCCGCCCTGCGCCGTGGTCCCAGCGAAACCCCACCCCATCCACGGAAAAACGCCCGTCCGCATGGGTGAGCCGGACGGGCCCCGGCGACGTGATGACGAACGCGTCGTTCGTGACCAGGACGCGGCAGCCGGGGGATTCCGCCGTGATTTGCGCGTCGCCGTCGGGCGCGAAGGTGTCCACGTGAAGTTCCTCGACGTCGAAGGTTCGTGGTCCGACCGGGACGGCGCGGGCACCCTTGAAACGCGCCTGGATCTTTCCGTCCTTCTGCAAGGTGAAGCTCCAGTCCCGAAGCGTGGAGCCTGGGGCGTCCTGCGTGGGGGCCTGGGCATGGAGCACCAGCATCCCCAGCAACACCCCGCAGCACAGGCCTGCCTTGCCCGTCTTCCTTGCAATCATGTGATGCAACTCCGGTCCACGGCGCGCCTTTCGTGCTAGGCCGAGTACTTCCCTATCATGGCGTCCCAGCGGCCCTGCGCCTTGAGCACGAGGTCCACCACCTCGCGCACGGCGCCGCAGCCGCCGGCGTTCCGGCAGACGTAGTGCGCCATCCGTCGCGCCTCGTCGATGGCGTCCGAGGGAACCGCTGCAAACCCAACGCGGCGAAGGACCCCCAGGTCGAGGACGTCGTCGCCCATGAACAAGACCTCATCCCAACCCAGCCCCGTTTCGCGGAGCAACTCCTCCACCACGGACACCTTGGGTGCGCTGGATTGGCGAAGGAAGTCCACCTTGATGTCCTGCGCGCGCTCGGTGGTGGCCTGGGACGGCCGCGCGCTCACCCAACCCACGCGGATGCCCTCCGTTTGCAACAGACGCAGCCCCAGCCCGTCGCGGATATGGAACACCTTCTGCTCCCCCTGCGGCCCGCCCATCGTCACGCGCGCTTCCGTCAGGACGCCATCGACGTCGCAGAGGAACAGCCGGACCCGCTGCAGACGGGTCGTCAGGACAACCGGGATTTCCATGCCGGCAAAACCGTATCGCGGCCGCCGCCCGGCTGCACAGCCTCGAATCCGGGCACCGGGGCGAGGTGGGAGCGGGAGGCGAATGGCGAATGGCGAATGGCGAAGGGTGTGGCACGGCCGTCTCGGTCTTGTCCCAGGCATCGGCCGCAACCGTTTGGGATCGTCGGGCGGCACGGCGTGGGGATCTCACCTGGCCTTGGGCGTGGGTTCCACGGCTTGGGCGTGCCTCACTGCCCCGAGGCACGATCGAGGTGGAAGTGATGCAGCACGCGCCGGAACAACGGGGCCACCATGATTCCGGCCGCCGTGACGAACACGACGCCGGAGAACAGGGCGTAGGCGGATGCAAACAGTTTGGCCGCATTCGTCTTCATCTCGGCCACGGTTCCAATGCCGGTCAGGGTCATGGCCGCGTTGTAGAAGGCGTCGATCCAGCCCAAGCCTGCAAAGTGCCGATACCCGAGCGTGCCGATGCCAAGGGAGGCGGTGATCAGGATCCCGGAGGCGATCAGTGCCCGGAGCAACCACAGCCCCAGGACGTGGTGCGGGACCTTGCGGTCATGTCGGGGGTGGTGGCTCATGGAAGTCCGGGGCGGCCGACGACTGCGGAGGGTGAAGCGGGGAACGGATGCGTCCCGCAGGACGGGCGCATCGTGGAGCGGCTGGGGACGGCCATGCTTTCACCAAGTCCTTCAGGGTGGACCGATGGCCTGGAGATACCGGGCGGCCTCAAGGCTTGGCGGGTGCGGTGGCGGACGGCGCGTTGGTTCCGGCCGCGTCCGCGACGGGTTGGGCAGCTCCCGTCGGGCTGGCAAGCGGCGAGAACGAGCCGAGAAGCCGGACGCTCTTGAGGGCGGGAGGCAGGTTGCCGTCGTATTGGCCCTTGTAATACCCCCACCCCAGGTACGCGAGGAGCGCCAGGACAACCCATCGCTTCCAAGGGACGGTTTTCTCCGCGAAGGAGTCCTTGAAGTCGATGGAAGCCCCGGGCGGCAGCTTGGCGATGCCGGTGAGCGAGGTGCCGAACGGGACGTTGATGCGCGCCGGAGCGTTCAAGGCCCAGCCGTTGGCGTCGAGGATCGGGCCGAGGTTGCGCTTCCTGAGCTTGATGTACGCCAGGATCATCGAGGGTCCGGAAATCACGGCCATGATGCCCAGCACGATCCCGACGATGGCGAGCGGCCCGTGTAGGGTGAAGGCGTTCGAAACCCCGGTCACGATGGCGGTCACAAATCCGCCAATGGCGCCGAACGCCACGCCGAGTGCGGCAACGGCCCCCACGTCCACCTTCTTCGCATCCGCGGGCTTGGCCTTGTCTGCGGCGGCCTTGTCCGCGTTCGCAGCCTTCTCGGCGGCCGCCGCCAGCTTGGCGTCGGCGGCGGAGTCGGCGGCGGCGGCGCGCTTGGCGACCTGTTCCTCGATGAGGCGCGCGAACTTCTTGTACGGGGCGAAGAAGGCCTGCCGGATGGAGATGGGGTTGCTGATGATCTTGGTGATCGTCGCGTCCCAGTCGCGTCCTTGCCGGTCAAAGAAGACGCCGTTGCGGCCGACCATGAGGTTCTGGTCGTCCCCTTGGGAGAAGATGGCGACGATGGACTTTTTCTCGCCGGAGGCACGGCGGATGCAATCGACGTAGGCGAGGTAGGCGCCGGCAAGGCCCGCCATGGCCGCATGGCGTCCGGCGTCCTCCACGTTGAGGCACAGGGTGCAGGACCGTTGGTCGAGGTACAGCGTGCCCACCTGGAAGATGGCCGGGCTGCCCCCGTCGTAGAGGTCCTTGAAGTTCACGAAGTTCGTGGCAAGCCGGTAGAGGTCCCGGTGGAACAAGACGAGCCGCTCGACGTCGGTGATGGCGTTGGACTCGGCCTCCTCGGCCTTGTCGCGGGCGATGAGCCCGGACAGAGCCTCGCGCACGGCCGGTGCCAGCAAGGCCCGCACGCGCTCAATTCCCAGCTTCTCCACCTCGGCCCCCGCCTTGCCCGCGCGCCAGCATTCATGCGGCCCGAGCTTCCCGAGGATTTGAAGCCAGTCGGCCTCGGACAAGGCGTCGCGCGCCCCCAGCAAGGGGGTGACGGCGGCGGAGGCCAGGCCCGCAATGGCCGCTGCCCACGCTGGGTTCACGCCCGCGCCCAAGGGCAACGCTCGGCCCGGCCCCACTTGCGCCAAGGGGAACGACGCCACGTCCGCCGCGTTGATTGGCAGTTCCTTGCCCGCCACGGCGGCGTAGTCCTTCTCGTCCCGGTTCAACGCGGCCAACGCCCGCCCATCGAAGGCCGCCAGGCGGCAACGCCCGAAGAAGTCATCCACCTTCGACTTCACCGCCCGCACCGCATCCGCCGCCGCCGCCGTGCCCGCGCCCAGGGGAAGGATCGCAGGCTCGGTCTCCGACCGCTGGACCCATGCGTCCAACGCCGATGCCGCCGCCATGAACTTCTCGATCGTGGCAGCGTCCACGCCGGCCTTGCCCGAGCGGTCAGGCACGGACCCCACGGTGGCGATGATGTCGGCGATGGCGGAACGCATGGCGTCGTCGGAGGCCGACTCGGGCACGATGACGGCGTCCCCGTTGAAGACGGTCTGGCTGAAGATGCGGGCGTTGTCGCCCACGTCGGCGGCGGTGATGACGTCGGCGTTGGGCTTGCCGAGGCAGGCGAGGATCTTGCGAGCGGACGCCAGGAGCACCTTGGCCTCGGGCTTGGACTCGTCGATGGCGGAGAGCGGTAGGCCGTCCGCGCCCGAAAGAAGCGAGTCCGCGCTGCGGAGCCGGGCCACGGTCCATTGGATGGCGGCGATCAACTCCGGGGCGCGGATGCGGCCGTCCTTGTCGGCGTCGATCAACGCGAGCGTGCGGGCATCGAACTCAAGGCCGGTGGTGGGGCACGCCAGCGCGACCCAGAGCTTCAGGTCGAGCTGTGGAAGGTTCGCGAGGTCCGCCCCGGTGGAGAGCTTGACCTGGTCGAAGCCGCCGGCGCGGAAGAATTTCCAAGGGTGGGAAGCAACGGTCGCCATGCGAGGATTGAAAGCCGGGCGGGCAAGACCGTGCAATCCCAACGTCCCTGTTCTGGAGAACGGGGGCGAAGTGGGGCAGGGTGCGCCCGCATGATCCGCGAGGTGGCCAAGTGGGGTTCGTTCGTGAAGTTCAGCCACACGGTGTTTGCCCTGCCGTTTGCGCTGGCCTCGATGGGGGTGGCGGCGCGCGGGAGCCGTGGGTGGCCGGGGTGGCGGACGCTCGGGTTGGTGTTGGTCGCGATGGTGGGCGCGCGGACGTGCGCGATGGCGTTCAACCGGATCGTGGACCGCCGCTACGACGCGCGGAACCCGAGGACGGCCGGGCGGCACCTGCCCCAGGGGATCGTGAGCCTGACGGGCGCGATCGCCTTGTGCGCGGGCAGCGGCGGGTTGCTGGTGCTGGCGGCATGGGGCCTGAACCCCTTGTGCCTCGCGTTGTCGCCCGTCGCCTTGTTCCTCGTGTGCTTCTACTCCCTGACCAAGCGGTTCACGGACTTCACGCACGTCTGGCTGGGCTTGGCGTTGGCAGCCGCACCCGTCGGCGCTTGGCTGGCGGTCAAGGGCACCGTGGACTTCCTGCCGCGCGTGGACGGCCGCCTCGACCTCGGCCAGGGAGCGTTGGTGCCGGTCGTCCTCGGCCTCGCCGTCGTCCTGTGGCTCGTGGGCCTCGACATCATCTACGCCACCCAGGACTACGAGTTCGACCGGCGCGAGGGCCTCCATTCGCTCGTGGTCCGCTGGGGCCCGCGCAACGCCCTGAGCGTCGCCTTCCTCGCCCACCTCTTCATGTGGGGCGTGCTGGTCGTCTTCGGCGGCCTGTGCCGGTTCCGGCTCACCTATTGGATCGGCATGGTTCTCATCCTCGCCCTCCTCCTGATGGAACACCTCATCGCGCGGCGCCGGGACGCCGTGTCCATCAACGTCGCCTTCTTCAAGCTCAACGGCGTGTTGTCCGTGACGTTCATGATCGTGACCCTCCTCGAAATCGCCTTCCCATGGTTCCGCCTGCGCTGGGCCGAGGGTTGGTGGTGACGGGCCGCCCCTTGCCTTCCATCCCAATCCATCCAAAAGGTTCTCCCATGAACGCGGCGCTCGTCCCCTTCCTGGCCATGGCCCTTGCCGTGCTGGCGTGGCTGCCCCCCGTGGCCCTCGCCTCCGACTGGCCGATGTTCCGCGGCGACCCGGCCTTGACGGGCGTGTCCGACGCCCAGGTCGCCCTGCCGCTGCACCTTCGCTGGACCTTCAAGACCGGCGGGCCCGTGTCGTCGTCGCCCGCCGTCGTGGGCTCCAACGTCTTCGTGGGGTCCGCGTCCTCCAACGTCTATTGCCTCGCGTTGGCCGACGGCGCGCGGCGTTGGGCCACGCCCGTCAGCGGCCCGGTGGAGGCGTCGCCCCTCGTCCTCGACGGACGCCTCTACATCGGCGACGTGAACACCAACTTCTACTGCCTCGACGCCGCCACCGGGAAGATCATCTGGACCGTCGGCTTCGAGGAGAAGGTCAAGTCCAGCGCGTCGTGGTACCGGCCGCCGGGAACCGCCAACAAGGCCGTCCTCGTGGGCTCCTACGACTTCAAGCTGTACTCCCTCGACGCCGTCACCGGCCGCACCAACTGGGTGTACGAGACCGGCAACTACATCAATGGCTCGCCCGCCGTGTCCGAGGGCCTCACGGCGTTCGGCGGATGCGACGCCTTCGTCCATGTCTTGCAGCTCAGCAATGGCTCCAAGGCCCGTGAAATCGAGGCCGGCGCGCCCATCATCGGGTCGGCCGCCATCGCCGGCGGGCGTGCCTACCTGGGCCATTACGAGAACGAGTTCCTCTGCGTGGACCTCAAGGAGGGCAAGGTTGCGTGGCGTTATCGCGACCGCGCCTTCCCCTACGCCACCTCGCCCGCCATCACCGACCAGCGCGTGCTGTTTGGCGGCCGCGACAAGCGCCTGCATTGCGTCGAGCGCGACACCGGCAAGGGGGTCTGGACCTTCCAGACGCGTGGCAAGGTCGAGAGCTCGCCCGTCGTCGCGGATGGAAAGGTCTTCTTCGGCTCCGACGACGGCCGCCTGTATGCCGTGTCGCTGGCCGACGGCACGGAGGCATGGCAGTTCGAGATCGGCCAACCCGTGCAAAGCTCACCGGCCATCGTGCCTGGCCACGTGCTCGTGGGGTCCGAGGACGGTTCCCTCTACTGCTTTGGGCCCGCCAAGCCGTGAGGCCAAGAAAGGCAACGGACCACGCGACCTCGTCCTGGGCTCCACAACGAGCCCCGGTGCCGGGCGACACGGGAGCCAAGCTTGACAAGGCCAACCCGCGAGGCCCGACAATTTCCGGGATTCGAGATCGACTTCATCCATCGAGGGTCACGGCCATGCATTCATCACGTCCCCGCAAGCGGCACCTTGGTCGCAGTTCATGTTCCCCTGCTGTGGGTGCTGCCCTGCGAGTCCCATCACTACCGTGAAGCAGGATCCTTCCATGCGCCGGGCCATTCGTTGGGCTCAAAAGCTCGCCGACGATGTTGCCGCAGTCATCGCCCAGCATCCCGAGGCCGATCCGGAAGACGTGCGCAGAACGTTGATTTGCCTCCAATCGTCGCCGCTCGCGCGGCTGAACCGGAGTTTGCGCCGTGGCCGAGGTTTTGCCGCTTTCAGGGGCTGAACTGCGCCTGTTGGCGGCCTTGGTCCGTCACAAGGTCCGCTTCATGGTGGTGGGCCTTTCCGCCGCCGCCTTGCAAGGAGCGCCGGTCGTGACGGAGGACATTGACTTGTGGTTTGACGACTTGGCCGACCCGAGGTTGACGCGGGCGCTTCAGGAGGTGGGTGCTGCCTACATCCCGCCGTTTGGATACAACCCGCCCATGCTGGGCGGGCCAGGCAGTGACCCATTCGACGTGGTGCTCCGCATGGATGGTCTTGGCCCGTTTGCCGACGAATGGAGGTGCGCCTTGGGGATCCACGTAGGCCCATTGAAACTCAAGGTGCTGCCATTGCACCGCATCCTTGCGAGCAAGCAGGCCGCCAACCGGGCCAAGGACCAGCGCATCATTCCCGTCCTGCAAAACTGTCTCCGAACCCTCCAGGTACAGCAAAAGCCCCGCCGGAAAACTCCCGCAAAGCGAAGCCGTTCCCGATCTCGCAACGATCCATCCAGGGCTCCCTAGATCCAGCGCCGGACCTCCATCACAAATGCATCGGAGGCCAACCACCTCCCGGACGTCGTCGAACCCCTCGCCCAACCCGTCGATTGCAACCGCCTCGAAACCCTCAAAAGGGCGAGGGCCAGTCCTTCACCATGCGTCGGCGCTCCTGCGTAGCATCCCTCAGCCGGGCCGATTCAGCCTAGAAACGGCAGTCGAAGAGGATTTCAAAACGAGGAAAGGACCCACCCATCAGGGAGGATGGGCTCACGGGCAGGAACCCAAGGGCTCACCCTGCGAGGGAGGTCGTGGTGGGCTCGACGCGGCTGTAGGCCGGGTCCCCTGACCCGGCGCACCGGGCATGCGGCATCGCCATCGCCGCGTGCGGGCACGCGGCCTGCCCAACTGCCATTTTTGGGGCAACGGGGCACCCGCTCCCAGGAAATGCTGGGGCCACCTCGTGCATTGCCGCGTCATGGGGCGGCGCCATCCGGCACGGGGGCATCCCCGGCGCGATTCGTCGGGACAACGGCCCGTGCCTGCGATAGCAACGGGGGCATGAAGCACCTCGGTTTGTCGTTCCCACTCCTGGTCCTGTCCTGCGTCGCCTTGGCCGCCGACCCCGCCCCGCCGGTGGTGACGCCCGCCGCGACCTTCTCGCACGGCGCACCGCCGCCCTCGGATGCCGTCGTGTTGTTCGATGGCAAGGACTTGTCGAAGTGGAAGGCGGGCAATGGCGGCGAGCCCAAGTGGAAGCTGGTGGAGGGAGCCATGCAGGTGAACGGGGGCGACATCATGACCCGGGAGGAGTTCGGCGACATCCAGCTCCACATCGAGTGGGCGTCACCGGCCGAGGTGAAGGGCGAGGGGCAGGGCCGGGGCAACAGCGGCGTTTACTTCCAGGGCCGCTACGAGATCCAAGTTCTCGACTCCTACCAAAACCCCACCTACCCGAACGGCCAGGCCGCCTCCTTCTACGGCCATGCTGTCCCCCTCGTGAACGCCAGCCAGCGCCCTGGCCAATGGCAGTCCTACGACATTGTCTTTCATGCGCCCAAGGGCGGCCCCGATGGCAAGGTCCAGCCCGGGTCCTTCACCGTCCTCCACAATGGCGTGCTCGTCCAGGACCACATCCCCATCCCCGGCGGGTCCACGACGGCCGCCAAGTTCTCCGGGGTCGCTCCCAAGGGCCCCATCGTGTTGCAGGACCACGGCAACCCCGTCCGCTATCGCAACGTGTGGGTGCGGCGCCTTGACGCCGCACCCCGCCCGTGACCACCCCGCGCAGGGGTTGGGAACGTTTCCATTGGGGGGAGGGGTTTGCGTGGGAGGGATGTGCTGTGCCGCCACGTCCGCACCCCATGAATCGTTGCAGCTACGCGAACGGGTCCTCGTCGTCCAGCGAGGGCCGTGGCGGTGCCGGCGTACGCGGTGACTTGCTGGGCACTGGCCGGGGCACTGCCCCATCGGGTTTGGTGGTGGAGGGCGACGGGGCAGGGGATGGGGCGGCCGTGCTTTGGGCAGGGGGCGGCGCGGCTTGGTTTGTGGGCGTTGCTTGCCGCGCGCTGCTCCACTTCCAGTCTCGTGGCCTCCGGCACAGGCCTGCGTTCACCGGGCGGAACTCCACGTTCCGTACCCGCTTCACCACCTCGGCGTCGTCCATGCACGCCTTGAGGTAGGGCATTTTCTCCCACAGTTCCTCGGCGTCGCGCCCGGCCAGGAGGTTGAATTGGCGCGTCGTGTAGTTGCGCCATTCGCGGACCACGGATCCAGCGTCCACGCCGTCGGCAACGCTGAAGACCGCCTGCAGGTGGTTCGGGAGCAGGCTCCATGCCCTCAACGTGTACTTCCGGCCGTGTCCGGACTGCAACGCGGCCACCACCGTTCGCGCGACCTCGTCGTCCCGCAGCCAACAATCGCCGTGCCAACGATGGAGTTCCTCCTCGATCAACCGGGCGATGGTCCGCTTCAGCGCCAGGTCGTCGCCGCTTTCCGCCTCGATCATCGCGGCCGCCCTCCCCTTGATGTCCGTGAGGCATTCCTTCGGCATGGCATCCGCCAAGCGCAACGTCACGAAGTAGGTGCCAACGGGACTGGGTGGGGTGGCCAGGTTGCCGGGTCGTTGCCCCTCGCCCGGCGTCGGTTGCGCGGGGGGACGTCCCGGGGCGGGACGGCGTGATGGATTGGGGCCGGAACTGGAACTGGAATTGGATGATGTATTTTGCATGGCAATCATCGCTGCGTAGCCCATCGCCGCCGGCTTCGTTACAAGCCGTTTCCGGCGACACGCGTCGCCGTGTTTCACGGCCCGCGCAAACATTCGGCCCCATCGGTCTCTCATGTTCGTCCAGGGAGCCCCGAGGATGGCAGGCACCGCAGTTTGATATTCCCCGAGAATTCCCTTGAACTCGTTGGCCATCCCGATAGAACAACGGGCCGCTTGCGGGGGTGTAGCTCAACTGGTTAGAGCGCTGCCCTGTCACGGCAGAGGTTACGGGTTCGAGCCCCGCCACTCCCGCCACTTTCCTGCAAGTGCAAGCTCGCCCTCCCGGCGAGCTTTTCGTTTTCTGGCACCTCGCGCCGACACCCTTTCCCTGATGTCAGCGATGCCGCCCCCAGAAGCCCAAGCGTCCTGGCAGCCTTTGCCTCCGGGACGACGCAGTGCCGAATCCTGCTGGCGGCACCGTGGTGTCCGCGCCGGCCAACCGTGCTGACCTCTGGGCGGCAAGGCGCCGGGTGCGCACCCTCGGCGCCGTTGGGGTGGACAAGCCTGCGGCGGGTGGTGCAGCAGGCCCAGGCAGGAGGCGACTCGCGGGTGGGTCCCGAGTTCAGGCATGGCTGGTCATGGCCAGGTAGCCATGGGCCACGCGACGGCACGCAGAGGACATGGCTCGGAGCGCAGCCAGATTGCGGGAACGGTCATGGGGGGGGGGCAGACAAACGTGCATCGCCGCTCGCGGCCGTCCGTGCGGCCGGCCTAGCCATGGGCACGGGGGTCGTGATACCACCTCCGCATGTTCGACTTCCTCGCGGAATCCCCCTCGGACCGGGCGCGCCTTTGCGGGGCGGGGGCTTCGAGGCGTGAGTTCCTCCAGGTGGGGGCGCTGGCCGCGGCGGGGTTGTCGCTTCCCCAGTTGATGCGCGCGCGGGCCGAGGGGCGCGTGCGGCCGGGCCACGACCGGCGCTCGTGCATCATGATCTTCAACCTCGGCGGCCCCAGCCACCTCGACCTCTGGGACATGAAGCCCGACGCGCCCTCGGAGGTGCGCGGGCCGTTCAAGCCGATCCGGACGAAGTCCGACGCCTTTGAGGTTTCGGAGCTGTTGCCGGGCCACGCGCGCATCGCGGACAGGTTCTCGCTGGTGCGGTCGTGTCATCATGACGGCGCGGCGGTGCATGACGCGGGCTGGCAGATCATGCAGACGGGGCGGCGCTTCACGGGCGGCATCCAGACGCCGCATGCGGGCGCGGTGGCGTCGCACCTGATGGGGCGGCGGACGGACCTGCCGCCGTTCGTGGTGTTGCCACAGTTGATGGGACGCGGCGGTGGCAACCTGCCCAATGGCCAGGCCGGCGGCTTCCTGGGCAAGGCCCATGACCCCTTCGCGCTGATGGCGGACCCGTCGCAGAAGAACTTCCGTGTGCCCGACCTCCTGCCGCCAGACCAGATCGGCGCGGCGCGGCTGGAGCGGCGTCGGCGAATGCGGGAGATCGTCGAGGGCGCCACGGCGGCGTTCGAGGCGAGCGAGGACGCGCGGTTGATGGACGAGAACTTCCACGCGGCGTTCCGGATGATGACCAGCGAGCAGGCGCGGACGGCGTTCGACCTGTCGCGGGAGCCCGAGAAGGTGCGGGAACGCTACGGGATGAACCGGTTTGGCCAGTGCTGCCTGCTGGCGCGGCGTTTGGTGGAGGCGGGGGTGCGCTTCGTCACGATCAACACGTTCCTGACGGTGTTCGACGAGATCACGTGGGACATCCACGGGTCGAAGCCCTTCACGTCGATTGCCGGGATGAAGGACATCGTGTGCCCGATGTACGACCGGGCGTACACGGCGTTGATCGAGGACCTGGGCGAGCGCGGCCTGCTGGGGGACACGTTGGTGGCGAACCTCGCGGAGTTTGGGCGCACGCCGAAGGTCAACCCTGCGGGTGGGCGCGACCATTGGCCGCAGTGCTTCTCGGTGTACTTCGCGGGCGGGGGGGTGCGCGGCGGACGCGTCGTGGGGGCGAGCGACCCCATCGGGGGGTATCCGGCCGAGCGGCCGGTGAAGCCGGGCGACATCGTGGCGACGATCTTCCACAGCCTGGGGCTGGATCCGGCCGGGCATTTGCCGGGGCCGGGCGGGCGGCCGTTCCCGCTGACGGACCTTGGGACGGAACCCATCAAGGAGCTGTTCGCATGAGGACGACGCGGGGCGTGAAGGCGTGGATGCAGCGCGCGGGCGCGGCGGCTGGGACGCTTGCGGCTTGCATGGCGTGGGTGGCGTGCAGCGCGCTGGGCGGAAGGGCTCGGGCTGCCGACGGCCCTGAGCCGTCGTTTCGCAACGACGTGTTGCCCATCCTTTCCAAGGCGGGCTGCAACGGGGGCGGTTGCCACGGTGCGTTGGCGGGCAAGGGCGGGTTCCGGCTCTCGTTGTTCGCGTACAACCCGGAGGCGGATCACCTGGCGATCACACGCGAGTCGCAGGGGCGTCGCATCGAGGTGGGCGCGCCGGGCCTGAGTCTGTTGCTGACAAAGCCAACGGGCGCGGTGCCGCACAAGGGCGGGCGCCGCATGGAGCCGGGGTCGGAGGATTACCAGACGCTGGCGCGTTGGATTGCGGCGGGTGCGCCGGGGCCGGGGCCGCGCGACCGAAAGGTCGTGCGCTTGGTCGTTGAACCCGCCGAGCAGGAGGTCGCCCCGGGCCAGAAGGTGGCGGTGCGGGTGACGGCGGTGCACTCCGACGGGAGTCGGCGCGACGTGACGCGCTGGGCGCGTTTTGCCTCGACGGACGAGACGGTGGCATCCGTGGACGGGCAGGGGACGGTGACGGTGCTGGGGCCGGGGCTGGGGGCGGTGACGGCGTGGTATGCGTCGCAGATCGTGGTGGCGCGGGTGGTGGCTCCGCATCCGCACGCCGTGGACGAGGCGGCGTGGAAGGCGCTGGATGGAACGAATCGCATCGACCAGTTGGTGCAGGCGCAGTTGCGTCGGCTCCGACTGGCTCCCTCGCCACGCGCGGACGATGCCACCTGGCTGCGGCGCATGATGCTGGACACGGCCGGGCGACTGCCCACGCCCGTCGAGGTCCGCGGGTTCGTGGCGGATGCGGACCCGGGAAAGCATGGGCGGTGGGTGGACCGGATGCTGGCGTCGGAGGAGTTCGTGGACGCTTGGACGTACCGGTGGTCGGACGTGTTGCTGGTGAGCGGGGCGAAGCTGCGGCCGGCGTCGGTGAAGGCGTATCACGGTTGGATCCGCGAACGCGTGGCGACGAACGCGCCGTGGGACCGGATGGTGCGGGAGCTGGTGACGTCGCGGGGATCGTCGCTGGAGGACGGGGCCTCGAACTTCTACGCGATCCACCAGGACCCGGAGTCGATGGCGGAGAACGTGAGCCAGGCGTTCCTGGGGTTGTCGATCAACTGCGCGCGTTGCCACAACCATCCGTTGGAGAAGTGGACGAACGACGAGTACTACCGCTTTGCCAACCTGTTCGCGCGCGTCCGGGCGAAGGGCTGGGGCGGGGACGCACGCAACGGCGACGGCAAGCGGACGGTGTACGTGGAGGCGCGTGGCGACCTGATCCAGCCGCGCACGGGCAAGCCGCAGCCGCCGGCCCCGCTGGACGGCGCGCCGTTGGACCCCGCCGACCCGCGCGACCGTCGCGAGGTGCTGGCCGAGTGGCTGACCTCGCCGTCGAACCCCTACTTCAGCCGGGCCATCGCGAACCGGGTGTGGGCGGCGTACATGGGGGTGGGGTTGGTGGAGCCGGTGGATGACCTGCGCGTGTCCAACCCGGCGTCGAACGAGGCGTTGCTATCGGAGTTGGCGTCGTTCCTGGTTTCGAGCCGATACGACCTGCGGGCGTTGATGCGGTGGATTTTGACGAGCGAGACGTATGCGCGCTCGGGCGAGCCGCTGGTGGCGAACCGCGAGGATCGCCGGCATTACTCGCGGCACTTTGCGCGGCGGCTGCCGGCGGAGGTGCTCAGCGACGCCATCGCGGCGGTCACGGGCGTGCCGGACCGGTACACGGAGCTGGCGTTGTCGGATGGATCGACGGAGGCGACGACGCAGTTCACGAACGTGACGCGGTCGTTGCAGCTCGCGGATGCGTCGGTGAAGTCGTACTTCCTGCGGACGTTCGGGAGGAACCAGCGGGAGATCACGTGCGAGTGCGAGCGCTCGAACCAGCCGAGCCTGGTGCAGGTGCTGCACCTGTCGAATGGCAACACGGTGAACGGCAAGCTGGCGTCGCCCGAGGGGCGGCTGGCGCGGATGTTGTCGGAGATCGCGGACGACGGCCGCCTGGTGGAGGAGGCATACCTGCTGTGCTTGTCGCGGCCGCCGCGCCCGGCGGAGAAGGCCGCGTTGGCGTCGCAGTTGGCGGCGGCGGGGACGTCGGGGCGGAGCGAGGTCGCCGAGGATTTGTTGTGGTCGCTGCTCACCAGCCGCGAGTTCCTGTTCCAGCACTGAACCCATGCAAGGCGACCCGATGCGAACGCTGCCCTTCCCTTCGTTGATGCTGGCCGCATGGCTGGCCGTGGTTCCGGCCGTGCAGGGCGCGGTGGATTACGCCCGCGACGTTGCCCCGATCCTTCGAGCCCGATGCGCCGCGTGCCATGACGACGCCGGACGCGAGGGCGACTTCTCGGTGGAAACGTTCGCGTCGTTGCGCGCGGGCGGCGAACAGGGCGACCCGGTTCGGCCGGGCGATCCTTCGGGCTCGTTGATCGTGCGGCTGCTGCAGGGAACGGCGAAGCCGTCGATGCCGCCGAAGGAGGAGCCGCGGGTGCCAGCGTCGGAGGTGGCGGTGTTGCGCCAATGGATTGCGGAGGGCGCGCGGGGTCCGGCACGGGACGTGTCCTTGTTTCGGGAGCTGGCGGTGCCGGAGACGGCGGCGGCGCGGGGCGTGCGCCCGCCGTTGACGGCGCTGGCAGTGCTGGGCGGCGACGAAGGCGTCCTTGCGGGCCGCACGGGCGCGCTGGAGGTGCGTCCAGGGAAGGGCGCGACGGCCCGCCGGACGGTGGAGGGCATCCCCGGCAAGGTTCCGTCCGTTCATGGGACACCCGACGGGGCTCGGTGGGTGGTGGCGTTTGGATTGCCGGGGTTGAACGGGGGCGCACGCGTGATGGACGCCCGCACGGGCCGCGTCGAGCGGGAGGTTGGTGGGCACCGGGACGTGGTCCAGGACGCGGAGCTGTCGCCAGATGGCCGTTGGCTCGCGACGGGCGGCTACGACCGAAAGGTGATCGTGTGGCGCATGTCGGACGGGGCCATCGCGTGGTCCAACTCCATCCACAACGGCGCGGTGACGGACCTGGCCTTTGACCCGGAGGGCAAGGTCCTGGCGACGGCGTCGGCGGACCAGACGGTGAAGCTGTGGCGGGTGTCGGACGGGGCGCGCCTGGACACGTTGAACCAACCGCAGGGCGAGGTGAACGCGGTGGCGTTCCTTCCGGATGGTTCCGGCGTGGTGGCGACGGGGGCGGACCGCCGGATTTACCGGTGGCGCATGACTTCGGGGGATGCGCCGGGCATCCGGCCCTTGGCGTCGTCGCGGTTCGCGCATGACACGGCGGTGCTGCGCATGGCGGTGTCGGCGGACGGCCGATGGCTGGCGACGGCGGCGGCGGACAAGACGGTGAAGCGATGGAGCCTGCCGGACCTGGAGCCGGCCGGCGAGATGCCCGTCGGCCGGGAGGTGGCGTCCGCGCTGGGCTGGTCCCGCGATGCCACGGTGCTGTGGGCCGCACGCATGGACGGCTCCGTGGGACGTTGGCGTTGGGCCTCGGGTCCACCCAGCCGATCCGTCCCATCCGTCCTATCCGGCTTATCCGGCCCATCGGCCGGGTCACCAGACGCCACGCCCCCCGCCGAGGTGGAGGAAGCCGAGCCCAACGACGCCCCGGGGCAGGCGCGGAGGGTGGCGTGGCCGGTGGTGGCGCGTGGCAGCATGGGACGGCCGGGGGACGTGGACGCGTGGCGGGTGCGCATGAGGCGGGGCGAGGTCTTGGCGGTGGACGTGGACGCGGCGCGTTCGGGCTCGCGGTTGGACTCGCGGGTGGAGGTGCTGGATGGGGCGGGACGTCCGGTGGAGCAGGTTGTGTTGCAGGCGGTGTTGGACTCGTGGTTCACGTTTCGCGGCAAGGACTCGGACACGATCGACGACTTCCGTCTGCACAACTGGACGCAGATGGAGCTGGACGAGCTGCTGTATGCGAATGGCGAGGTGGTGCGCCTGTGGCTGTACCCGCGCGGGCCGGACTCGGGGTTCAAGGTGTACCCGGGCGAAGGGCGTCGGCAGACGGTC
>JBJSZF010000295.1:0-6472 GCA_046090125.1 Verrucomicrobiota bacterium | reverse complement strand
GTGACGCTGACGTTGTTCCATCGTGAGGATGGGGCCTTGCAGCGCCTGATGTTGGACGACGAGGAACGGGTGCGGTTGGAGCGGTTGTGGGACGAGCTGCACTTCGTGAGCCAAGACGCGCTGACGCTGGTGGATGCCTTCGAGCAGTTGTGGCAGTACGCGACGCAGGACGGGGACCCGAGCCTGTTCGAGCCCATGCGGAAGCCGATCCAGGAACGGGCGGCGGCGTTTCGCCAGAGACAGGCGGAGGCGGAGCCGCGTCACGTGGACGGGGTGTTGGCGTGGGCGGCGCGGGCGTATCGAAGGCCCCTGAAGGAGGAGGAAACGGCCGGGCTGCGGGGCTTGTATGGCACGTTACGCTCCAAGGAACTAGGGCACGAGGAGGCCGTCCGGCTCATGCTCGCACGGGTGTTGGTGTCGCCGTCCTTCCTGTATCGCGCGGAGGAACCGGGCCCGGGAACAACCGCGAAGGCGGTCACGGGCTATGAGATGGCGTCGCGCCTGAGCTACTTCCTGTGGTCGTCGGCCCCGGACGACGCCTTGATGCGGGACGCGGTGGCAGGGCGGCTCGGGACGGCGGAAGGCGTGGCGGCGGCGGCGCGGCGCATGGTCCGCGACGACCGCGTGCGCCGGCTGGCGAACGAGTTCGGGGCAGCGTGGTTGCACGTCTCGGACGTGGCGACGCTCGACGAGAAGAGCGAGCGGCACTTCCCGGAGTTCGCGGCGGTGCGGGGCGACTTGCAGGAGGAGGTGGTGCGGACCTTCGAGGACCTGTTCCGCAACAACCGGCCCGTGACGGACCTGCTGGACGGGGACTCGGCGGTGCTGAACGAGGCGTTGGCCAAGTTCTATGGAATCCCGGGTGTCCGCGGGCCGGAGTGGCGACGCGTCTCGGGCGTGAAGGGGCTCGGGCGGGGCGGCGTGCTGGGAATGGGGGCGGTGCTGGCGAAGCAATCGGGCGCCTCGCGCACCAGCCCGATCCTGCGCGGCAACTGGCTGTGCGAGGTGTTGCTGGGCGACAAGTTGCCCAAGCCGCCCAAGGGCGTGCCGCCCCTGCCGGAGGACGAGTCGGCGACGGAAGGCCTGACCGTCCGGCAACTGACGGAGAGGCACAGCACGGACCCGAAGTGCTCGGGATGCCACGTGCGCATCGATCCCTTCGGCTATGCGCTGGAGGCCTACGACGCGATCGGGCGGCGGCGTGAGCGGGACTTGGCGGGGCGGTTGCTGGAAACGCGGGTGACGTTGCCGGGCGGAGTTGTGGTGGAGGGGATGGACGGCTTGAGGAGCTACCTCGCCGGGCGGCGTCGGGACGCGTTTGTCCGCCAGTTCTGCCGGAAGCTGGCGGGGTATGCGTTGGGACGGTCCGTGCAGGTGTCGGATGGCCCGATGCTCAAGGAGATGGCGGCGGCGTTGGCAGCGGACGGAATGCGGGTGCAGGCGGCGCTGGAGGTGTTGGTGCGGAGCAAGGCGTTCCGGGAGATTCGCGGGCGCGACGTCGCGTCGGTGCCGTGAACCTGGGGAAGGAAGCCACGATGCGATTGTTCTTCACGGGGCCGGTGATCAAGACGGAGTTGCTGGTGGAATGGCTGGGCCGTCACGGGATCGAGGCACGGCAGGAATGGGTGGACCCCGGCTTGCCCGACGACGGTGACCTGTCGCGCGAGGCGAAGGTGTTCGTGCAGGAGGCCCAGTACGACCGGGCTTGGCAGTTGTTCTTCGCGGAACGGGAGGATGAGTTGTGAGCGGTGAAACCACGGAGGAACGGCTGGCGCGGACGGAGGCGGCGTTGGCCCACGTCGAGCACCAGCAAGACCAGCTCAACGCGGTGGTGGTGGAGCAAGGCCGGGTGATCGAGCGACTTCGACGCCAGGTGGAGCGGTTGGCGGAGACGTTGCAGGGGCAGGAGCTGGAGCGGATCCGGTCCACGTCGGCCAAGCCGCCCCATTACCAGCCCTGAGGACGGTGGGAAGCAGGGTGCGTGGCAGGGCCGTCTCGGCGGGGGTGACATGCGAGGGCGGCCGCCGCGTGAGGAAGCCCGGCGCGAGGCCACGAGGCCTTGGGCCGGTCGCCCTGCGGACACCGGCGCTTCCGTGTCCACCGTGCACCCCGGTAGAGACCCATTCCAAACCGGCTGTCGATGCCTCGACGAGCTGACTCACAAGGAGACGCTGGGCACACGGAGCGGGAACACACGACAGCGCCCGGGCTGTTTGCGGCATGGCGTCTCGTCGTTGGCCGCCCTCCCCAACCGCCCCGTGGCGCCAACCGGGGGACGGGTGAACCTAGAAACGGCAGTTGGTCTGTCTGTAGGCCGCGTGCCCTCACGCGGCGGTGGCGATGCCTCGTGCCCGGTGCGCCGGGTCAGGGGACCCGGCCTACAGCCGAACCGGGCCTACCTCGGCCTCACCCGCAGGGTGAGCCCCTGGGTTCCTGTCCATGAGCCCATCCGACCCGATGAGAAGGGCGTTCCCTCGTTTTGGTGCCCTCATTGACTGCCGATTTTAGGGTGAATCCCTTCGTCGCGGGCGCTGCCGCGCTCGGGACGGGTCCGGTCCAGCCACCACAACTTCGGTGGGCATGGGGCGCGCCGTTCCGCCGCAGCACGGGCTTGTCGCCATGACGCGAATGGGTAGGCTGGCGCCGATGAAGGGTTTCTCTGCGTTCATGGTTTTCCTCTTGAAGACGGTCCTGCTGGGCGCCGGCGTGATCATGGCGACCAACGGCAAGGGGGTTGGACTCCTGGTGGCGTCGATCGTCGTGTTCGCCGCGATGTTCATCAAGCTGGGTTGCCTCGGGAACGCGCCCAAGGATTGAGCTGCCTTGCGAAGGTGCGAGGGCTGCATGGCCCTTGAACCGATGGAAAGCATCGCAAGCTTCCGACGTGCCGTTCACGCAATTCAACCGGACGCTGGAGGCAGCCGTGGGCTACTTCGAGCTGGGCATGGCCGACGAGGCCCTGAGGGAACTCGACACCCTGCCGCCCGATGACCAGCACGAGGAGGATGTCCTCGAGTTTCGCCTCGTCCTTAACCAGCACCTTGGCCGATGGGAGGCCGCGTCGCATTGCTGCGAGGCGTTGTGCCGGAGCCAAGGGGCCGACGCCGAGCGCTTCATCGTGTGGGCAACCTGCCTCTACGAACTTGGGGAGGTGGCGGCCTGCAAGTTGGCCCTCCAACAAGCCCCGTCGTCTGCCCGGACCCACGCCCACTGGAACTTCCACATGGCCTGCTACGAGGCCATCCTCGGCCGGTGCGACGCCGCCATCGCCCACATCGAGGCGGCCCTCGCCATCGATCCCGCCACCCGCTCCATGATCGTCCAAAACACGCATCTCGCGCCGCTTCTCCCCATGGCCGAGGGTGGCCGCGCCACCGGCACCTGACGTCATTCGCACGGCGCCGCCTGCCGTGGATGCGGTCAAAGAAACCACGCGGGCGCCATCCGAAGTTCCCGCGCGCGTCGGGCCAGCTCGTCCCGGAACATCGGGTGCGCCACCGAGATCAAGGCCTTCGCTCGCTCCGGCACCGACTTCCCCTTCAGTTGGACCACGCCCCACTCCGTGGCCACGTGCATCACGTCCGTGCGCGGCGTCGTCACCACCGTGCCCGGCTCCAGCGCGGCAACGATCCGGCTTTCGACCGTCCCGTCCGGGCGCGTGCGCGTGGACGGCAGGCACAGGAAAGACCGGCCTCCCGCCGAGGCATAGGCGCCGCGCACGAACTGCAACTGCCCGCCCGTCCCCGTGAGGTGCCGCGGCCCCGCGCTTTCGGAGGCCGCCTGCCCCAGCAAGTCCACCTGCGCCGTGCTGTTGATCGAGACCACCCCAGGGTTGGCCATGATGCGGTCGGGCAGGTTGGTCTCGTCCACGGGCCACGATTCCAGCGCTGGGTTCTCGTGGATGAAGGCGTTCAAGGCCGCCGAGCCGCCCGCGAACGTGAACACGGCCTTGCCCACGCCGTGACGCTTGCGCGCGCCCGTGACGCGGCCCGCCTGGATCAGGTGCATCAACCCGTCCACCAACATCTCCGTGTGGACGCCCAGGTCCCGCACTCCAGCCTCGACGATGGCCGCGCACACGGCGTTGGGCAGGCCCCCAATCCCAACCTGCAGGCAGGCACCGTCCTCGACATGCCCCGCCACGTGACGCGCAATCCTCAGCTCCACCTCGCTCGGGCTGCCCTGCGCCAGCTCCGGAGCCCCCGACCCCTCGGTCTCAACCACGAAGTCCACCCGTGACTCATGCACGCCGTTCGCCGGCCCGGGGACGCGGGGTAACCTCGGGTCCACCTCCACCACCACGCATCGCGCACGCTCCGTCAGTGCCCCATGGTACGTGCACGCGCCGCTGAAGTTGTAGTGGCCCGAGGCATCCCGCTCGCAGCACTTCACCACCGCGATGTCCACTGGGTCGATGAAGCGCCGGTACAGGCCCGGAGCCTCCCCGAAGTTCATCGGGATGTAGTGCGCCGCGCCCGCGTCATGGGCCCGCCGGTCGATCCCGGAGAAGTGCCAGTTCCACCACGCAAACCGGTCGCCCAACGGATCCGCCGCAAGCACCGCGCGCGGCCGCATCGACAACGCCGCACGGATGAACACCGGGCCCGCAAGGTCCGCACGCGCCGCCAACGCCTCGTCGAAGGCATCCGGCTGCCCCATGCCAAACCCATAGTCCACCCAATGCCCCGGCCGGACCAGGGCGGCGGCCTCCTCGGCGGTGATGCGCGTGGCTCGACGTGACGACATGGCTCTGAAGCAAACGGGAAGGAGGTGAGGTTCACCCACCCGGCCGACCGCGTGCAATGCCAGGGTTGCGAACGGCTCGTCGCTGCGTCGGAGCCTTTCCAGCCCGGCGATGTGACCAAACAGCCACGCCGCTTGCGGGCCCGTCGGCCATCCACCTCAACCGCCCTTCCCCGGCCGGACCCGGCCCACAAACCGCGACGTCCGCACCATGGCCTCCTGGATCCGGTCGAACGCCGTGGCGAAGCACATGCGAAGGAAGCCCTCCCCGGATGCGCCGAAGGCCCCGCCCGGAACCGCCGCCACCTTCTCCTCCGTGAGCAGCCGAACGGCAAACTCCTTGGATGTCAGGCCGGTGCTCCGGATGTCCGGGAACGCGTAGAACGAACCCCGCGGCAGGTGGCAAGGCAGGCCCATGTCGTTCAGGGCCTTCACGATGAAGTTGCGACGCAGCTTGTACTGCTCGCGCATCTCCGCCGCCGCCGTGTCGCCATGCTCCAGCGCCTCAATGGCCGCCTCCTGCGCGATGATGCTCGCGCACATGATCGAGTACTGGTGCACCTTCATCATCGCCTCGATCAGCTCCGCCGGCCCGCACGCGTAGCCAATCCGAAAGCCCGTCATCGCAAAGGCCTTCGAGAAACCGTGCAGGAAGATCGTCCGTGCTGCCATCCCCGGCAGGCTCGCGATGGACACGTGCTCGCCCTCGAAGGTCAGCTCCGAGTAGATCTCGTCCGTCAACACCAGCAGGTCGTGCCGCCGCGCCACCTCGGCGATGTCCTCCAGTTGGGCGCGCGTCATCGTCCCGCCCGTTGGGTTGGTGGGGAACGACAACATCAACACCTTCGATCGCTGCGTGATGGCCGCCTCGATCGCGGCGGCCGTGACCGCAAACCCATCTTCGGCCTTGCACACCACCGGCACGGGCTTGGCGTGGGCCAGGAGCACGCTCGGCGCATAGCTCACGTAGCACGGCTCATGGTAGATCACCTCGTCGCCCGGGTTCAGCACCGCCCGCAACGCGAGGTCCAGCGCCTCGGAAACCCCCACCGCCACCAGCACCTGGTTCGCCGGGTTGTACCGGACATGGAACTTGCTCTCGACGTAGCGCGAGATCGACTCCCGCAGCCGCAGCAGCCCCAGGTTCGCCGTGTACTGCGTCCGCCCCCGTTCCAGCGCGTAGATCGCCGCCTCCCGGATGTGCCACGGCGTCACGAAGTCCGGCTCCCCAACCCCCAGCGAGATGGCCTCCGGCATCTGCTGCACAATGTCGAAAAAGTCGCGGATCCCCGACCGCGGGATCCCCGCGACGTGCTCGGCGACGAACTGGCGTGGCAACGTGGACATGACGTGAACTCGTGGGCGGCGATTGGAACGAAAACCCCGCCCGGATGGAAACCCCGAATGCAAGCGCCCGCCCCTTTGCCCAGGGCGGATTCATCTGGTTTTGGGGAGGAGGTCGTGGGCCCGAGGAGTTCGGGGTTGAAAATCCCGTGCGGGACGGCGACGTGCCGGAGGGTTCCTTTGGGAGTCGAATCCGGCGTCAGACCCGCCTCGCAGGGCGTGGATTTCCCGCGTTTCCTGTCGTTGTCCAGTCCGCCAATCGTTTCGGCGCTCCATGGGCGCTGCCGAAGATCTGCCCTTTCATCCCAGAAACGGCAGTTGGTCCGTCTGTAGGCCGCGTGCCCTCACGCGGCGGCGGCGATGCCTCGTGCCCGGTGCGCCGGGT
>JBJSZF010000294.1:0-1535 GCA_046090125.1 Verrucomicrobiota bacterium | reverse complement strand
CGGCCTTGCCACCCTTGGCGTTGTCATCGGCATCGTCACCGTCACGCTCATGGGCACGGCCATCAACGGCGTGAACCAGGCCTTCCGCCAAAGCATCTCGTCCCTGGGTGCCGACGTCCTCTTCGTCGGGCGCTTCCCATGGATGGCCTTCGACGACTGGCGGCTGTATCGCAACCGTCGCGAGATCTCCCTCCAGGACGCCCGCGAGGTGCAACGCCAGCTCACCACGGCCTCCGCCGTCTCCATCCAGGCCAACGACAACGGCCCCGTGGTCTATGACCATCGCATGGCCCGCGGCGTCTGGATCAATGGCAACACCGAGCAAAGCCTCGTCACCCGCGGCCTCTCCATCGCGCAGGGGCGCTGGTTCACCTCCTCCGACATCGACTCCGAGCGCCCCGTGTGCGTGCTGGGCTCGTACCTGGCCGAGGGCTTCTTCCCCCACGAGTCCCCCATCGGCCGCAAGATCCGCATCAACGACGCCCAGTTCGAGATTGTCGGCGTCCTCGAAAAGCTCGGGAACTTCCTCGGCGGCTGGAACCAGGACAACCAGGTCGCCATCCCCGTCAGCCGCTTCCGCCTCGATGTCCAGCCGCGTCCCGACTACGAGGTCGCCATCAAGGCCGCCGACCCCTCGGGCCTCCCGGAAACCGTCGAGGAAACGCGCGCCCTGATGCGCCGCCTTCGCAAGGTCGAGCCTGGCCGCCCCGACGACTTCGCGATCAACCAGCAGGACGTGTTCGTGAAGTTCTTCCTCGCCTTCGGAGGCACCATTGGGGCCATTGGCCTCTTCATCACCGGGCTTGCCCTAGTCGTGTGCGGCATCGGCATCATGAACATCATGTTCGTCTCCGTCGCCGAGCGAACGCGCGAGATTGGCGTCCGCAAGGCCCTCGGGGCGAAGCGCCGCGCGGTCCTCGTCCAGTTCCTGATCGAGGCCGCCTCCATCACGCTCGGCGCGGGCCTGCTCGGCCTGGCCATCGCATGGCCCATCACGTGGGCCATCGGCCACTTCACGTCCTTCCCCGCCAGCATGTCGTGGTGGATCATCGCCGTGGCCCTCGCCGTCTCCGCCTCCACCGGCGTCATCGCCGGCCTCATTCCCGCCCTGCGCGCCTCGCGCATGAACCCCGTGGACGCCCTCCGATCCGAGTAACCCCATGCGCGCGCTCCAGGAACTTCACGAGAACGTCCGGCTGGCCTTGTCCGCCATCCGCGCCCACCCGCTGCGGTCCATCCTCACCGTGCTGGGCATCCTCGTGGGCGTGTTTTCCATCGTCCTCGTCATGACGGCCATCCGCGTGTTGCAGGCCAACCTCGAGACGCAGATGTCCCAGCTCGGCACCCACACCTTCCAGGTCCAGCGCTTCCCCGCCATCCAGGTCGAGGGCGGCCCGGAGGCCTGGCAACGCTACGCGCGCCGCCGCAAGTTCCGCATCGGCGACGCCCGCCGCCTCATCGAGCGCGCCACCCTGGCCTCGGCCGTCTCCGTCGTCGTCATGGCCGACACCGCCGAGGCCTCGTCCGAGTTCGGG
>JBJSZF010000293.1:0-2935 GCA_046090125.1 Verrucomicrobiota bacterium | reverse complement strand
CGGCGTTGTACGTGGCGACGCGCGCGGCCCGGGCGAAGGGAGTGACGGTGCTGGCCGATGGCGGCATCACGAAGTCCGGCGATATCGTGAAGGCGTTGACGATGGCGGACGCAGTGGTGTGCGGCGGGTTGTTTGCCGGGTGCGCGGAGGCTCCGGGCCAGATCATGGAGATCAACGGGAAGCTCTTTTAGCAGTACCGCGGCATGGGCAGCCATGCGGCGATGAAGGCGGGGTCGGCCGCCCGATATGGTCATGCGCTGGACACGACGCGGAAGGCGGCTGCGGAGGGCGTGGAGGCGCTGAAGGAGGTGGCGGGTTCCGTGGATGCCGTGGTGGCGCAGTTGGTGGGCGGGATCCAGTCCGGGATGGGCTATCTGGGCGCGCGCAACCTTGCGGAGCACCGGGAGCGGGCGCGGTTCATCCGCGTGAGCGCGGCGGGGCAACGCGAGGCTGCGCCGCACGACGTGATCGAGGTCAAGGCGGCGCCGGGGGCGCGCTAGCCGGAGCGCTTCGGGGCAGGGTGCGGGGTCGGGACGGCGGTCACTCCTTGGGCCCCCCGTTCGCGCGGACGTGCTCCTGGATCTCGCCGAGGAACTCGTCGCCATACACGCGCAGCTTGGTCTCGCCGACGCCGGGCACGGCCAGCAGGTCGCGCTCGGTCGTCGGGTAGTCCCGTGCCATGTGACGCAGGGACACGTCCCCAAAGACGATGTAGGGCGGGACGCCCTGCTCGTCGGCCAGGCGCTTGCGGAGGCGTCGGAGCTTCTCGAAGAGGATCTCGTCGCAGGCGATGGAGCCGGAAGGCGTGGAGGAGCGAGGCACGGAGGCCTTGGGCGTTTCGCGGGGTTTGGTGAGCCTCACGGTTCGGCGCTCGCGCAAGGCTGCCACTCCCTCGGTGGTGAGGGACACGGTGGGCATTTGTCCTGGCGCTTGTTGGAGCAGCCCCAGTCGAACGAGCTCGCGCCCGATGGCCCCCCATTCGTTGCGGCCCATTTCCTTGCCGATCCCGAACGTGCTGAGGGTGTGGTGCTGCCACCGCAGGACGCCCTCGGCCTCGGACCCGGTGAGGATGGCGACGAGGTGGTTGAGGCCGACGTCGAAGCCGCTTTTCTGTCGGACGCGATAGGCGCAGCTCAGGAACTTCTGGGCGTGGACGGTGCCGTCGTAGTCCTCCCTGGGGCTGAGGCAGTTGTCGCACGCGCCGCATCCGCCGGGCGGAAACGTCTCCCCGAAGTAACCCAGGAGGGACACGCGTCGGCACCCGGCGGACTCGGCGTAATGCACCATCTGCCGGAGCTGAGCCGACGCCACGGCGCGCTCGTTTTCGTCGGTCTTCTCGTCAATGAAGGCGATCTGCTTGGCGACGTCGCCGGGGCTGAAGTAGAGGATGCACTCGGAGGGCAGGCCGTCGCGTCCCGCGCGCCCCGTCTCCTGGTAATAGCCCTCGATGTTCTTGGGGAGGTCGTGGTGCAGGACGAAGCGGACGTTCGGCTTGTTGATGCCCATGCCGAACGCAATCGTCGCGCACATCACCTGCACCTCGTCGCGGAGGAAACGTTCCTGGTTGGCGGCTCGGGTTTCCGGGGTGAGGCCCGCGTGGTAGGGGAGGGCCTTCACGCCCTCCTTGACCAGCCGTTCGGCCAGCGCCTCGGTGGCGTTGCGGCTGGCGCAATACACGATGCCGGCCTCGCCCTTGCGGGCACGCGCAAGGCGGGCGATGCGCTCGGCGGTCTGACCCTTGGCCTCGATGCGGTAGGTGAGGTTGGGGCGGTTGAAGGACGCCACGTAGGTGGCGGGGTCGCGCAGGTGAAGCTGGCGGACGATGTCCTCGCGGACCCGCTGGGTGGCCGTCGCGGTCAAGGCGAGGAACGGGACCTGTGGGAACCGTTCCCGCAGTTGGCTCAGTTGGCGGTACTCGGGCCGGAAGTCGTGCCCCCACTCGCTGATGCAATGGGCCTCGTCCACGGCGACGGCCCCGAGCTGCCAGCGGGCGAGCTCTTCCAGCATGGTGCCGGCGAACAGGCGTTCCGGCGCCACGTACAGCAGCCGGATCTCGCCGCGGTGCAATCGGCGCCACGCCTCCCGACGCGCGGCGTCGTCGAGCGACGAGTTCAGGCAGGCGGCTCCCACGCCGTTGGCGCGCAGGGCGTCCACCTGGTCCTTCATGAGGGCGATCAACGGCGAGATCACCACGGTGAGGCCCGGGCGCCGCAGCGCGGGCAACTGGAAGCACAAGGACTTGCCGCCGCCCGTGGGCAACAATGCGAACACGTCGCGCCCCGCCAGCGAGTCTTGGATGATCTCGCGCTGCAACGGGCGGAAGGCGTGGTAGCCAAACACGCGGCGCAACGTTCCCTCCAGCGGTTCCGCCGCATCGACCACGGGCAACGGCGGCACCGGCAACGACGACGGGCCGGCCGCGTCGCCCGTCCCCGGCTCCGCGTCGGCCGCCTCGAACAACCGATCCCACTCGTCGCTCACGTGGGTTCATTCAAGCGACGTCGCGTCCCGGGGGCCAGCCTTCACGGGGACGCGGGACGGGAGCATGGAACCTAGAAACGGCAGTCGAAGAGGATTTCAAAACGAGGAAATGGCGCTCCCATCCGGGAGGATGGGCTCACGGGCAGGAACCCAAGGGCTCACCCTGCGAGTGAGGCCGTGGTGGACTCGACGCGGCTGTAGGCCGGGTCCCCTGACCCGGCGCACCGGGCCTGCGGCATCACCATCGCCGCGTGAGGGCACGCAGCCTACAGACTGCCCAACGGCCGTTTCTAGGATGAAGGGCGGCTGGGGACGTCCGCGCTCCCAGCGTTGGGAATCCACGGTGTGTACGGGAACGCCCCCCACCTTGGGATGCGGCGGACATGCCTTAACCGGACGGGGCGGGACACGAAGGGGCGTGGGGAACCTTCTTGCCTTGCGGCTTGGCGGTGGG
>JBJSZF010000292.1:0-5420 GCA_046090125.1 Verrucomicrobiota bacterium | reverse complement strand
TCGGGCCTCCCGGGCGGCCTTGGCCGCATCGGGCAAGACCGAGACGGTCTTGCTGCCTTCTTCGTGTGACGGGAACTCAGGCGGTGGCCATGGCGCCCTGCATGGACGCAAGCAGGCCCTCGAACTCGCGCAGGCTGGGGCGGATTTCCCGGGTTTCGCCCACGTGGCCAACGACGGCGTCCAACGTCTTGAGCCCATTGCCCGTGATGCAGAGGACGGCGGACTCGTCGGCGGGGATCTTGCCCTGGGCGATGAGCTTCTTGGCGACGCCCACGGTCACGCCGCCGGCCGTCTCGGCGAAGATGCCCTCGCACTCGGCGAGGAGGCGGATGCCCTCGCGGATCTCGTCGTCGGTGACGTCCTCGCCATGGCCGCCGGTCTCCTTCATCACCTTGAGCGCGTAGAAGCCGTCGGCGGGGGTGCCGATGGCGAGGGACTTGGCGATGGTGTTGGGCTTTTGGGGCTTGAAGAAGTCGAGCCCGGCCTTCTGGGCCTGGGTGATGGGGTTGCAGCCGGTGGCCTGCGCGCCGTGGATGATCCACGGGGTGGCGTCCACGAGCCCGAGCTTGGAGAACTCCTGGTAGCTCTTGTGGATCTTCGTGAGCAGGGAGCCGGAGGCCATGCAGACGACGGTGTGGCGGGGGATGCGCCAGCCCAGTTGCTCCTGGATCTCAAAGCCCATCGACTTGGACCCCTCGGCGTAGTACGGGCGCATGTTGACGTTCACGAACGCCCACGGGTACTTGCCCGCGATCTCCGCGCACAGGCGGTTGACCTCGTCGTAGTGGCCCCGGATGCCCACCACCTTGGCGCCGTACACGAGCGAGTTCACCACCTTGCCCTGCTCGAGGTCGTGCGGGATGAAGACGTAGGCGTCCAGCCCGGCGGCGGCGGCGTTGGCCGCGACGGAGTTCGCCAGGTTGCCCGTGGAGGCGCAGGCGACCGTCTTGAAGCCGAGCTCGACCGAACGGCTCAGGGCGACGCTGACCACGCGGTCCTTGAAGGACAACGTGGGGTAGTTGACGGCGTCGTTCTTGATCCACAGCTCGCGGATGCCGAGGCGGCGCGCGAGGCGGTCCGCCTTCACCAACGGCGTGTAGCCCACCTGCCGGCCGACCGTCGGCTCGCCGGCCACCGGCAAGAGCTCGCGGTAGCGCCACATCGAGCGCGGGCGCGCCTGGATGGCGTCGCGCGTCAGCACCTTGCGGATGCGCTCGTAGTCGTAGGCCACCTCCAGCGGGCCAAAGTCAAACTCGCACACGTGCGTGGCCCCAAGCGGGTAGTCCCGGCCACACTCGCGGCACTTCAACGACCTCATGAATCCCTGCGACTCGCTCATTCTCGTTCCTTCGTTCCATGCCCGCCGAGGGCACCCATGCGTCCGGGGGCGAAGGGCAAAAAAAGGCCCTTCCGCAGGGAGAGGAAGAGCCGGCAAATCCGTTTCGCTCCTCATCTGCGCCTCCCAACCGGGAGGACCTGGATTTGGCACCGTGACGTGCCGCGCGATGCGCAACACCGGATGCCGTGGCTTCAACGGGCCAGTCCCTCAGCCACTCTTGATGAGTGCCTCTTGCGAGGCGGGCATTGGAATGCCCGAGCGGGCGCCCGTCTGTCAATTGGGATTTCCGGACGCGCCCAGCCCCGGGTGCACCCCCACCATGGAAGACGCCGCCGCCACGTCGCCGCCGGCTACGCCAAGATCGGGCGAACCACCTCGCCGTGGACGTCCGTGAGGCGGTGTTCCCGGCCCTCGTGCCGGAAGGTCAGGCGCTCGTGGTCCAGCCCCAACAGGTGCAGCACCGTCGCGTGCAGGTCGTGCATGTGAACCCGCCCGTGCGTCGCCAGGTGGCCGAAGTCGTCGGTGCCGCCCCACGCCATCCCGGCGCGCACGCCGCCGCCCGCCAGCCACACGGTGAAGCCCCCGGGGTTGTGGTCCCGCCCGGTCCCGTCGCGCTCCGCATACGGCGTCCGGCCAAACTCCGCCCCCCACCAGACCAGCGTGTCGTCCAGCAGCCCGCGCCGTTCGAGATCCGCGATCAACCCGGCCACGGGCAGGTCCGTCGCGCGCGCGTGCACCGCGTGCCGGGGCAGGTCCGAGTGCTGGTCCCAGCGCGGGTTCGCCGTGTTGTCCCCGTACGTGACCTGGACGAAGCGGACCCCCGCCTCGCACAGCCGCCGCGCCACGAGGCATTGCCGCCCGAACTCGTCGGTGGCGTCCTCCCCGATCCCGTACATCCGCCGCGTGGACTCGCTCTCGCCGGACAGGTCCGTCAACGCGGGCATCTCGGACTGCATGCGCCACGCGAGCTCGTAGGAATGCAGGACGGCCTCCGCCGCGAGGTCGCCCGGACGCGCGACGGCCTGCTCGCGGTTGATCGCCTGCACCAACTCGAAGGCGCGTCGGCGCGTGGCCGGGTCGGAGCCAGGCGCGGGCAGGGACGCGAGGGTCATCTCGCGGGCGGGGCGGCCGGCGACGCCCAGGGGGGTGCCCTGGTGCACCGGCGGCAGGAAGGCCGGGCCCCAGTTGCGCGCGCCGCCGTTCCCGAGGCTCGGCGACAGCGTCACGAACGCCGGGAGGTTCTCGTTCGCCGTACCCAGCCCATAGCTGACCCACGACCCCATGCTGGGCCGCACGAACTGGGTCGAGCCGCAGTGCAGGAACAACGTCGCGGGACCATGGGCCACGCCCTCGGTGTGCATGCCTTGCAAGAAGCACAGGCGATCCACCCACCGCGCCATGTTGGGGAACAGCTCGCTTACCCAGCGCCCGCTCTGGCCATGCTGGCGAAACCCCCACGGCGACCGCATCACCCGCTGCGCCGACGCCGCCCGGCCCGTGTTCGCGATCACGCGGGCGTCGTCGAAGGGCATCTGCTGGCCGTCGTGGCGCGCGAGCAATGGCTTGGGGTCGAACGTGTCCACCTGGCTGGGGCCGCCCTGCATGAACAGGAAGATCACCCGCTTTGCCCGCGCCCGGACGCCGGGCGGGCGCGCCGCCAACGGCCCCCCGGCTAGCCCCGTCATGCCCGCGAACGCCAGCGCTCCAAACCCGCAGGCCATGCTTCGCAGTGCCGCCCTGCGCCCCGGTTGAAACCCGTGGTTCGTCATCATTTCAACGTTTGAAAATCCAGCGACCCCAGCAGCGCCTGCGCCAGCTCCACCATCGCCGCCCCGCTATCGCCCGCGGCCGCGCCATGCAACGCCGCCGCCCGACGCTCGCCCTCCCCGGGCCCCCGCCCCAACGCCAGCCTCCACAACGCCCCCACCGCGTCCGCCTCGCCCGACACGCGCCCCGCCAACGCCCGCGCCTGCGCCGCCACGAACGGGTCGTTCAACAGGTACAACGCCTGCGCCGCCACCGTGGACTCCTCCCGCGCGCCCGTCGGACGGCACGGGTCCGCCGCGTCAAACACCGCGAGCCCGGGCACCCGGGCGTTGCGGAACACCGGCAGGTACACGCTCCGCACCGGTTCCGTCGGCTCGTGCCCGAAGTCCGCCGCCAACCCCTCCGGGAACGGCGCCCCCGGCCGCCGCGACGCATCCAGCGTCCCCGACGCCAGCAGCATGGCGTCGCGCAACGCCTCGGCCTCGATCCGCCGGGGCTTCCACCGGGCCAGCCAACGGTTGCCCGGGTCCCGCGCCGCCGACGCCCGGACCCGCGCGTCGGCGGGGTCGCTCGAAAGCCGGAAGGCCCGCGACGTCACCAACCGGCGCACCAACGCCTTCGTGGAGCCGCCGTCGCGCAGGAAGCCGGCCGCCAGCTCGTCCAGGAGCGCCGGGTGGCTCGGCGCATCCCCCGTCGTCCCCAGGTTGTCCACCGACGCCACCATCCCCCGCCCGAAGACCCAATGCCATGCCCGGTTCACCCACGCCCGCGCCACCAGGGGGTTCGACGGATGCACCAGCCACTCCGCCAGCTCGCGTCGCCCGCTCTCGCCCTCGCGGATCGGCGGGCACGGCGACGGGAAGGCGGCGGCCAGGACGCCCCGCGGCACGACGGGGCCGGGCGTCCGCCAGTTGCCCCGCCGCAACACGGGAAGGTTCGTGCCCCCGGATTCCGTCGGGGCCATCGCCATCGGCCGACGCGCGGCCGCCTTGGCCCGGGCCAGGTCCGCCTTCAACTCCTTCGCCACGGCGGGGGCGGCGTCCTTTCCCAAGGCGGCGATGCGCTTCTCGATCCGACGCACCTCGCCCTCGGCGGCCGCCCAGCGCGCCTCCTCCTCGGGCGTCCCCGGCAACGGGGCGTGCGTCCACTCCGACACGTTCGCGTGGTGGAGCTGGCGCATGCCCGACAGGATGCCCGCCAGCGCGTAGTAGTCGCGGGTGGGGATGGGGTCGAACTTGTGGTCGTGGCACCGCGCGCACGCGAGGGTTTGGCCCAGGAGCGCCTTGCCCAGCACGTCGAGCTGCTCGTCGATGCGGTCGAGCTCGAGCTGGCGCTTGTCCTGCTCCTCCAGGTTCGAGTCGCCCAGCATCCAGAACGTCGTGGCCACCAGGCCGCGCCGTCGGTCCTCCAGCGTGCCCGTCCCCGCCACGCCCGGCAGGTCCCCCGCCACCTGCTCCCGCACGAACTGTCCGAACGGCATGTCGCGGTTGAACGACTCCATCACCAGGTCCCGGTACCGCCACGCCTCGCGGAACACGAAGCCCCGCAACGTCACCGAGTCCGCGTACCGCACCACGTCCAGCCAATGACGCCCCCATCGCTCCCCAAACCGAGGCGACGCCAGCAAGCGATCCGCCCACGTCGCCACGGGGTCGGGGGACGGGTCGGAAAGAAACGCCGCCAGCTCCTCCGGCGTCGGGGGCAACCCGGTCAGGACGACATGCAGGCGTCGGCACAGCGTGGCCCGGTCCGCCTCGGCGGCCGGCGCCAACCCCTCCCGCTCCCAGCCCAAGGCCAGGTGACGCTCGATGGCGTCCGAGAACCCGCCCTGCGAACGACCCAAGCCCCCTCCCTCCACCGCCAACGGCCGATACGCCCAATGCACCCCGCCGCCCGCCGCTGAGGCTGATGCTGGCGCTGATCCTGACGCTGAGACTGACGCTGACGCTGACGCAGCCTCCTCACGTCCCGTGCCCGCGAGGCAAGGCTGAGGGGTGGCGAGTCCCGTGGCGGCGACGGCAAAGGCCATCACGGCCCGCCGTGCCTCCCGGGGGACGAGGCGCCACCACAAGGCCTTGTGCATCCCGAAGTGGTCGGTGACCGGGGAGCGGGATACGGGGAGCGGACGTGGACGTCCGCGCTCCCAGCGTTGGGCCAGCCCAGCGCCCATGGCGGGTCACACGTCGCAGATGCTCCCGCCCTGCCGCAGCGACCCCACCTCGTCCGCGCGCTTCGGGATGAACTCCTGCGCCACGAACCCCTTGTAGCCCGTGTCCGCGATCGCCCGCATGATCGCCGGGTAGTTCAGCTCCTG
>JBJSZF010000291.1:0-9322 GCA_046090125.1 Verrucomicrobiota bacterium | reverse complement strand
ACTGCCGTTTCTAGGCTGACGTGTTGGGGCCGCGTGCGCGCGAAGACCCGGGGCAACAGGTCGCGGTCGACAACGTCCCCGATGGCGAACTCGAATCGACGGTCCTCACGCAGCAAGGCCAGCCTCGCGGACTTGAGGGCTGGGTCGTAGTAGTGGTTGAGGTTGTCGAGGCCAATGACCTCCGTGCCGGCTGCCATCAGGCGTCGGGAGACATGGAACCCAATGAAGCCTGCCGCGCCCGTTACCAAGGTTTTCACGTGCCTGCGGGTGGGATTGGGGATTAGAGGCCAACCCCCTTGTAGATGAAGCCCCAGGACTCCATCTGCCCGCGGTCGAGGATGTTGCGGCCGTCAAACACCAGCGGCGCGACCATCCCGTGGCGGGCCCTCTGCCAGTCCAAGGCCGCGAACTCGGGCCATTCCGTCGCCACAACCACCGCATCGCATCCCGTGGGCACGTCTTGCGCTGCATCGACATACTCCACCGCCGGGCCAGGCGGCAGGATGGCCCGGGCCTTGCCCATGGCCTTGGGATCATGGACGCGCAGCAGGGCGCCTTCCCGCAGGAGCCGTTGGCAGAGGTCGATGGCCGGGGATTGGCGGACGTCATCGGTGTTTTGCTTGAAGGCGAGCCCCAGCACGCCGACGCGCTTGTCCTTCAGGACCCACAGGGCATCCGAGATCTTGCCCAGGAACCGCTCCATCTGGTCGGCGTTGATGCGCTGCACCTCCTTGAGCAGCCTGAAGTCATATCCCAGCTGGCCTGAAATCTTGATGAAGGCCGCGAGGTCCTTGGGGAAGCACGAGCCGCCAAACCCGATGCCCGCGTTGAGGAAACGACGCCCGATCCGCTCGTCCATCCCCATCCCTTGGGCCACCTCCAGCACGTTCGCGCCGGACGCCTCGCAAATCGTCGCCACGGCGTTGATGTACGAGATCTTGAGCGCCAGGAACGAGTTCGCCGCGTGCTTGATCAGCTCCGCTGAGCTGGTGTCCGTCACGATGATTGGCGCCTTGAAGGGCTCATAGATTTCGCGCATCACCGCCGCCGGTCGCGGGCCCGACGTGCCAATCACGATCCGGTCCGGCTTCATCAGGTCCTCCACGGCGAATCCCTCGCGCAGGAACTCCGGGTTCGACACGACGTCGAAGTCCACCTTCGTCTTCGCGTACCGCCGGATCGTCTCGGCTACCTTATCCGCCGTCTTCACGGGCACCGTGCTCTTGTCCACGATGACCCGGTAGGCCGTGAGGCTCGATGCAATCTCCCGGGCGACGGCCTCGATGTAGCTCAGGTCCACCGAGCCATCCGGCTGCTGCGGGGTGGGCACCGCGATGAAGACGACGTCCGAGCCCGCCACGGCTTCCGACGTCGATGACGTGAAGGAAAGCCGTCCGGCCGCAACGTTGCGCCGCACCAGGTCCTCGAGTCCCGGCTCGAAGATGGGGATGGAGCCGGACCTTAGCAGGTCCACCTTGGCGGCGTTGTTGTCGGCGCAGATGACGTGGTGGCCCACCTCGGCGAAGCAGGCGCCCGTGACGAGCCCGACGTAGCCGGTTCCAATGATGCTGAGCTTGACGGACATGATGCTCGGTCTTGGGTTGGGACGACGATCAGAGGATGCCGCGGAAATACTGGATGGTGCGAAGCAAGCCCTCGTCCAGCCCGACCTTGGGTTCCCAGCCCAGCGTGCGCCGCGCCAGTCCAATGTCCGGCTGCCGCTGGCGGGGGTCGTCCGAGGGAAGCGGCTTGAAGGTGACCCGCGACCGACTCCCGGTGAGCCGAATCACGTGCTCAGCAAGCTGAAGCATCGTGAACTCCCCGGGGTTGCCCAGGTTCAAGGGCCCCGTCGCACCCTCGTGCTCCATGAATCGGACAAAGCCCTCGATCAAGTCATCCACGTAGCAAAACGATCGCGTCTGCGACCCGTCTCCATACACCGTCAGGTTCTCACCTCGCAGCGCCTCCACGATGAAGTTGGAGACCACACGGCCATCCCCAGGGTTCATGCGAGGCCCGTACGTGTTGAAGATCCGAACGATCCGGATGTCCACGCCGTTCTGACGGTGGTAATCCATGAACAACGTCTCCGCCACGCGCTTCCCCTCGTCGTAGCAGGAGCGAAGGCCGATGGGGTTCACGTTGCCCCAGTACGACTCAGGCTGTGGGTGCACTGCGGGATCCCCGTACACTTCCGACGTGCTGGCCTGGAAGACGCGCGCCCGAACGCGCTTCGCCAAGCCGAGGCAGTGAATGGCCCCCAGGACGGAGGTCTTGACCGTCTTGATGGGATTGAACTGGTAGTGCGGGGGTGACGCCGGGCACGCCAGGTTGTAGATCCGGTCCACCTCATACCGAAACGGCTCCGTCACGTCGTGGCGCACCCACTCAAACCGGGGATGCGCCATCAGATGCGCCACGTTGGACTTGGCCCCCGTGAAAAAGTTGTCCAGGCAAACGACCTCATGGCCGTCGGAAATCAGCCGGTCGCAAAGGTGGCTGCCGAGGAACCCGGCTCCTCCGGTGACAAGAATGCGCATGATGTCTCTTGGCTTTTTTGCGTTGCCATGCCGGGGCAGGCAAACCCTTCCCTGTTTCCGTCGGCCCCGGATTGTGGGGGCAACAGCCCCGGTATAAGCCTTCCCCAGCCAATGGCGTGGGCCATGGCCTCCCGCCCTTGCACGCCTCGTGATGCAAGGGGAACCGCGCCAACGGCGTCAAACAAATACAGGCCTTCGCCCATCCCACCCGTGCGTCCCGAAGTTGTTGTTGAGCGGGCCGCCGGCTGCGGGGATCTGACCGGTCCCGCAAGGCGGGAGGATGGAGGTGATGACCTGGAAGTCCGTGCTCCCAGCGTCGAGCCAGCGGCAAGATTCTGGACGACCGAGAACCTCGGGATGCACCGGCATCCCGGGGCAAGGTATGGGAAGTCCGTCTTGGCGCGGGCCATGGACAAGTCCCGCCAGCCCTCGCGCACGCATCGCTCAAGCCTAGGCCACGGGCTGCGGCTGCGGCGGCTGCGGCGGCTGCGGCGGGTCGGCGATGTCGGCGATGTCGGCGATGTCGGCGGCGACGTTCCAGTCGTCGCCCAGGCGCCGCCACCGGATGCGGGACAGGCGTGGCAACGTGGCAAGGCTTGGAAAGCCAGCCCCACCCACGGCGGGCCTGGCCTCCCGCCCGCCCATCACCAGCGGGCCGTAAAAGAAGTGGACGGCATGGGCGAGTCCCGCTTCGAGAAAGGCTCCGTGGACCTCACCGCCGCCCTCGACCAACACGCTGGTGACCGGCATGCGGCCCAGTTCTGCCATCAACCACCGCAAGTCCACGCGTCCCGCCGCGTCCGACGGTGCCATCCAAACGGTGCCAAGTCCCCGCAGCCGCCGCAGCCGCCCCTCCGGCGCGCGAGACGTGGCCACCACGACCGTCCTTGCGGCAAACGCGTCCGTGAGCACGCGAGCGCCTGGCGGCGTCCGCCCGCGCGAGTCCAGGATCACCCGCACGGGGCAACGCGCCCGGCCTCGTAGCCGGATCGTCAGCGAGGGGTCGTCGGCGAGCACGGTGCCGATGCCCACGAGTATGGCGTCGTGTTGAAGGCGCAGGCGCATGGCGGCGGATCGGGACCGCTCAGACGTGATCCAGCGCGACTCGCCGGTACGCGTGGCGATCTTGCCATCCAAGCTCATGCCCGCCTTGAGCGTGACCCTCGGGGTGCGATGCACGATCCAGTGATTGAAGCCCGCGTTCATGGCGGCCGACCGATCCGCCATGAGGCCGGCCCCCACGTCCACGCCGGACCGACGAAGAATCTCCAACCCCCGTCCCGAATGGGCCGGGTTGGGGTCGGTTGCTGCGACCACGACCCGTCGGATCCCCGAGCGCAAGATGGCGTCGGTGCACGGGGGGGTGCGTCCGTGGGTGCAGCAGGGCTCGAGCGTCACGTACAACGTGGCTCCCTGCACCGTCTCGCCCCGAGCCTTCGCGTCCCGAAGCGCCTCGACCTCGGCATGGGGCTGCCCGGCGCGGCGGTGCCATCCCTCGCCGATGACACGGCCGCCGCGCACGAGGACGGCCCCGACGAGCGGGTTGGGCACGGTGTCACCCGTCGCCCGGCGTGCCAGCGCCAACGCACGGCGCATGGGGGCCGCGTCCTCGGGGGCCGTTGTGGCCGGATGGCGAAGCGCATCGTCCATGGAGGGGATTGGCCCATGAAGCGTGGCCGGTCCGCCACACCAAACTTCCGATGGGTGCCGCGAGGGGAAAGGCCCGGTTGACTTCCGAGCCTCGCCGGGAAGGGTGGCGCGAGTTCAAGATGTCCAAGGTAACGATTCTTCCCCAGAACGCGTCCGCCCAGGTGGAGGCGGGCGTGACGCTGCTCGACGCCGGCGAGAAGGCGGGCGTGGACATGGAGGCCGGCTGCTTCAACTGCTCCTGCGGCACGTGCTGCGCGGAGATCGTCCAGGGAATGGCGCACCTCGAGCCGCCGACGCCCGAGGAGCTGGACGTCCTCGACCAATGGAACCGAGACCCGGAACGATTCCGCCTGACGTGCTGCGTCCGCGTGATGGGCACGGGCGACGTGACCCTGCGGCAGGCGCACTGAGGCGCGCGGCGGGGTACCTGCGGGATTCTCGCGGGACCTTCGACCCAAGGACAGCGGTTGACCGACCCCATGGCGCACCCTGTGCCCATGAACATGACGGGAGTGTCCACTCGCCATCAACTCGGGCTCGACCTGGGCCGTGCCCAGCGCCAAGCCCGTCCGCCGCGCCACACACGCCGCCCGTGCAGCCGGGAGCGCGCCCTGTGGTGGTTCCAGCAAATGCGCCGGGCCATTGGCGAGCCCGAACCCAGCCCCAACGGCGTCGGCGTCGCGTGCTCCAGCGCGCTCGTTGCCGGCTGACGTCAGCCGGCCGCAGGCACCTTCTCGAGGGCCGCGCGATACGCCGGGAGCGTCCGGACCACGGGATGGGATTGCCACCAATCGCCGTCGTACTCCAACAGGGCGAGGTTGCCGAGCAGCCGGCTGGCGGCCTCCCCATGCGGCGTGCAACGGGCTCCGCCCCGGTCAATCTCGGCCAGCAACCGGTAGTCGTCCGGCTCCAGGATCCGTCGATACTCCCCCGCCAACGAACGGATCGCCTCGGTGACGGCCTCGCCATCGAAGCGTTCGCGCGTTGCGTGCCCAAAGGCATGATCCAGAAGCCGCATCAGGTCCCTCGGGTGTCCGCCGCTGGCACCCACCAACCGGTCGAGGAGGGTCCAGTCCCCCGTCTCCACGGGGTCCGGGTCGAAGAAGCGCGCCGGCGCGCGTTGCAGGATCATCCGCCGCATCGCGTCGTATGCGGCCGGGATGGGGATGGGACCCAGCTCGAAGCGAGGCTGGGACGGAGCGCGTCGTTGGCCGGCGATCGGGCCTTGGAGTCGCACCGGGAGGCTGGGGCTGCCGGGGTCGAACTTTTCGTGCAACGTCAGAGGCGCCAGGCGGACGACGTGGTCGAACAAGGGCTGGACGCCGCCGGGAGGCCGGATCGGCTGCACGGGCGCGCAATGGACGAAGATCCCGTCCATGCGTCGCAAGGGATGGTTCTGCCCGCCAAAAAAGGACCGCCCGTCCTCCCCGTCGAGGCGGTCGATGCCATCCAGGACGAACAAAAGGTCCCTCCCCATGCCCTCTTCCTTGAGCCGTCGCCGTGCCATCGCCAACACACGGTTGAAGGCGTCTGCAAAGCCATCGAACCCATCCGAAAAGGCGGCCGCAACGGCCGCGCGCCCGGCAATGCCCGAACGGTTCCATGCGATCCAGCCGTCCAGAATCGGGCCAACGCCATGGGTACCATTGCTTGCCAGCCGGGCCTCGGAGGGTGAGGAGTCCGCGCGCGCCGGAGGTTGAAGCGGTTGGTTCCGGAACCACGCCTCCAGCGCGCGTGTTCCATCGCCGGCAAGGGAGAGGCCCTCCTGCTCCAGTTCGATGAACAGGCGGCGGATCAACCCAAGGCTGATGTCGTGCGTCTGAAGCCGTCCTCCCCCGGCGGGCTCCCGCAGGGCGTCCATGAACACGACCCGGAATAGGTCCGGCCCGTGCAACTGCGCGGCCATCCGGCGCAGCTCCGTGCTCTTGCCCGTGCCGCGATGTCCCGAGAACAGGCTGCAATGGCGGGCGCGGTCGATCCGCAGGGTCCACGTCCTGGCATCCACCCCTAGGCTTCGATACAACCGCTCGTGGCCCAGGATGCGTCCCGGACTGGTGTCCACCCATCGCGAATCCCCGGCATCCAAGGGCTCGTCATGCTTGAGCCGACGGGCCACCTCCCACAAGTCCCTCGGCGGCAACTCGTTCACATTCATGGAATTCGGCAGGCAACCTTGCGCACGTGGCGAGACGCTTCGGGCCGTGCCCATGGCAGGTCAAGCAAGCCGCCCCAATTATTGTTTGGGATTTGTCTGAACGACACCGGTCGACGGTGGGATGGCGACGTTCTTCGGGGCAAAGCCTGCAGCCCTGTGGGTTAATGCCCGCCTGGGAAGTCGCCACCAAACTGGCCTCATGAGGCACGCCCACGGCGTCGCATGGCGGCACGAGGCCAAGGGGTTCCACCACGCCAACCTCAGGACATCTCACCTTGTGGAAGCAAGGTGGCATTCATGTGCCCAAAAATGAGGGGCCGGTACCCGCCTCATCTTTGCGGTCATCGTTGCTGCCTCGCCTTCATGAAGTCAGGAGACTGGAACCTTCGCTCACCCCAGCCACGAAGGCTTTGCACGCGTCTTCTAGCCTTCGCGCTGCGGCTTGCGAAGTCGGAGCCAGAAACCCACGCCTGCCAGGAGTCCGGCGCAGGCAAGCCCGTTGGTTTCAGGTTCCGGAACCAGCGCGTAGGAATGCACCACCGAGTTCAGGCTTCCCCCCGCCGTGAGGTCTGGGTCGAGCAGCACGTGCAGCGTCGCCTAGCTTCCGTCAACGTCGATTCCGGCGACGGATCCGGAGTTGGCGAGGGTCTGGGGCAGGGCCGCATCCATGTGAAAGTACCCGCTGTACCAGGACGTCTTGGTGCTGACGGCGGGCGTGGCGGCGACCTGCAACCCCACGGCGTCGAACACGGCGGAGCCGGACGTCACCTGGACGGTGTACCGGAGTTCCGTGCCATCCGGGGACGGGGGATCTTCGATGCCGGCGACATTGCCAGACAACCCTGTGAATGTGAGCGCGTAGTTCAGGCCTACCTGGGAGACCTCCACGGACACGGCAGACTTCGCGGAGCCGCTGCTCTCCACGAAGGTAAAGGTCAGGTTTCGCAAGGTGATGGGGTCGCTTCCCACGCCGAAACCAGGACGCCAGCATGGGCGGCAACGACGGCGAGGCACGCCAGTGCCAGCAGGCCTTTGCATGTCTTCATGGTGGACCTCGAGCATACACGGCCGGAGGCGGCGCCGTGTCCATCCCAATCTCGAGCGATGTGAGCCGCCCCGGAGAACAAGCTTCCCGAACGGCGGCACGCGGGTAGCATTTGGCGCGAACTACGCACACGAGAGCACATGAACACCGTCACTGCCCTGAAGACCGTCAAGGGATCCACGAAGAGCAAGGTTGAGGCCGAGTTGTCGCGCACGGGCGGCCTGCTGCGGCTCGCGCCGGCCTGGGTGCCGCGCTCGTTCCTCCAGCCCGGCCTGCGCCTGAAGCTGCATCCGGACGACACCTACGCCTACGGCGCGAACCGAGGCGGCATCGACGAGCGCTGGTTCGCCTCCACCACCGAGGCCGCCAACGAGGGCCGCGTGCCGGACGAGGGCCTCTCCTACGTCGTCGTGGGCAAGGAACGCTTCACGCTGCGCAAGGCGGTCGAGGACGTCGGCGCCGGGCTCGTGGGCAAGGACATCTGGCGCAAGTACGGCCGCTGGCCCGTGTACTCCAAGTTCTTCGACAACATGGGCCCCATCCCGCACCACATGCACCAGAGCGCCAAGCAGGCCAAGCTCGTGGGCCAGGAGGGCAAGCCGGAGTCCTACTACTTCCCGCCCCAGCACAACAACGTGGGCAACAACTTCCCCTACACCTTCATGGGCCTCGAGCCCGGCACCACCAAGGCCCAGGTCCGCAAGTGCCTCGAGGACTGGAACAAGGGCGACAACGGCATCCTCGACCTCTCCCGGGCCTATCGCCTCAAGCCCGGCACCGGCTGGCTCATCGACCCCTGCGTCCTCCATGCCCCCGGCTCCCTCTGCACCTATGAGCCCCAGTGGGGCAGCGACGTCTTCGGCATGTACCAAAGCATGGTCGAGGGCCGCTACGTCCCCTGGAGCCTCCTCGTCAAGGACATGCCCAAGTCCAAGCACAAGGACCTCGACTTCATCGTGGACCAGCTCGACTGGGACAAGAACACGGACCCCAACTTCAAGGACAACCACTACCTCGAGCCCGTGCCCGTGGCCGACACCCGCGCCGGGGGCTACGTGGACCGCTGGATCGTGTACGGCAAGATCGACGGCGAGCAGTTGTTCACCGCCAAGGAGCTCACCGTCGAGCCCGGCCGCTCCTGCACCATCCGCGACACCGGAGCCTACGGCCTCATCTGCGTCCAGGGCACCGGCAAGATCAACGGCCAGCCCCTCAACAGCCCCAAGCTCATCCGCTTCCACGAGCTCACCGAGGACGAGTACTTCTGCACCGAGGATGGCGCCAAGGCCGGCGTAACCTTCGAGAACACCAGCGCCACCGAGCCCCTCGTCACGCTCCGCTACTTCGGGCCCGAGGTGAACCCTGACGCCCCCGCCATGGGAGCCTACCGCAAGAACACGTTCAACTGACGGCCCACGCCCGGAACCCCATGGACGCTCCCCACGACCGTCCCCGCGTGCCGGGCCCACCGTCCGTCCCGGGTGACGCGGCGCCTCTCCTCGAGGTTCGCCGCGTCACCAAGTCTTACCAACCCGGGGGCGACGCCCCGCCCCTGGCCGTCCTGCGCGACGCCTCCCTCGTCGTCCGCAAGGGCGAGGCCGTCGCCATCATCGGCCCCTCCGGCTCCGGCAAGAGCACCCTGCTCAACGTCGTCGGAACCCTCGATCGTCCCGACGCCGGCGAGGTCTGGCTCGACGGCCAAAACCTCGCCGGCCTCGACGACGACGCCCTCGCCGCCGTCCGCCGCGACCGCGTCGGCTTCGTCTTCCAGTCCCATCATCTCCTCCCGCATTGCACCGTGCTGGAGAACGTCCTTGTCCCCGTCCTCGCCGGCCATCCCGCCGCCACCGCCGCCATCGAACGCGCCCGATCCCTCCTCGACCGCGTCGGGCTCTCCGGCCGCATCGACCACCTGCCCGGCCGCCTCTCCGG
>JBJSZF010000290.1:0-4983 GCA_046090125.1 Verrucomicrobiota bacterium | reverse complement strand
CGCCAAGCCCGGCGTCCGCCTCGATGGCTTCATCCGCTCCCCCCTCCGCCGCACCTTCACCTACACCAAGCCCCTCGTGCACGAGCCCGGCCACCCCCCGCGCGAGCTGAACCGCCTGGACATCAAGAACTGGGAGCCCACCCCCCACGCCCTCTGCCACGCCGCCGCCGACGCCCTCGCTGCCATTTCGGACGACATCGACGCCTTGATCCTCATGGACCAGGTGGACGTGGCCGACACCGGCGTCGTCACCCCGCCCGTCCTCCAGGCCGTCGAACGCCTCGCACGGCGTCGCCCGGCCCTGCCCATCCTCGCGGACTCGCGCCGCTCGCTCCGCGGCTTCCCGCCCTCGATCTTCAAGATGAACGCCGCCGAGCTCGGCCTCCTCATGGGAGCCCCCGTGCACGACCTCGACGACGTCCAACGCGCCGCCGCCGACCTCGCCCAACGCAACCAACGCCCCGTCTTCATCACCCTCGCCGAGCGCGGCATCGTCGGAGCCAGCCCGGACGGCCATGCCTTCCATCAGCCCGCCCTCCCCGTGCGCGGCCCCATCGACGTCGTCGGCGCGGGGGATTCCGTGTCGGCCAACCTCGCCACCGCCCTCGCCGCACACGCCACGCTCCCCGACGCCATGGAACTCGCCATGGCCGCCGCCCACCACGTCGTCCACCAACTCGGGACGACCGGCACCGCATCCGTGCCCGAGCTGCAGGCAATCCTCGGCTGCAACCCCTGAGTGCCCGCGCGTCGGCCGCTAACGCCGCCGCGTCTTGATCCAGCCCCACGTGAAGGCCGTCACCAACGCGGGGATCACCACCAACGCCGTCACCTGTGGAGCCGTGGCCTCCAACGTCCGTCGCCACGGCCCCATCAAGACCGTCGTCCGCGACACGGCATGTTCCGGCCCCAGCACCGGATGGACCGTGCGCACCTCCATCAATCCATAGTTGCCCCCGGGGGCCCGAAACCACCAGTCGCGACGCAAGATCACCTGCGCCTCCGCCACCGGGCCTCCCAGAACCCACAACGCGGCGGCCCCAAACATCGCAAACCACCCGCCCCGCCTGCCCTCCATGCTCATCCCGACGTCACCCTATCGCGAGAACCTCTGCTCATGCGAGGCTTGGGTTGGATCTCGGCCTCCGCCTCGCACCTCACAACCCGAGGAATGGGGGCAAACCCCGACATTCAACATTCGAATTCCGCATCACACGTGGCGGGATCGGCTGGGACTCCGTCCGGGGGCGATGGCTTCAGGGGACAGGGCTTCGGCGGTGTCGCTTCAAAGCCGGGTCCCCGATGTCATCACTCCAGGATGCATGGGCGGCAGCGCCCGTGGACGGACGTGCTGCTGGCGTTGGTGTGCCCAGGTGGGGCGCGCCGCCACCGCCCCACCGGTCCCCCGCTCACAAAACCTGCGCATCCCAGCAAGCCTGGCCTTGTCGTCCCGCCGAAACCGGGGCAAAAGGAACCGATGAATCCCCCGGATCGGCAAAGCGAGCGTGCCAACGAGGCGGGCCAGGCGGGCGCGGGCCTGCGCGGTGCCCGTCGTTCGTCGCGGTGGTCGGCCGTCGCGTTCCTTGCTGCCGCGCTGCATGTCCATGCCGCCGAGGGCCTTTCGCTCGGGTTCCGGGGCAACGCGGGCAAGGTCATCCTGAAGGGTCCCGACGCCGCGCAGCAGCTCGTGCTTGGCCAACCCGATGGGTCGGACGCCACCCATGCCGCGCGGTGGCGGGTGGAGCCCGCCGGGTTTGCAACCGTCGAGCCCGGCGGGCGCGTGCGGCCGTTGGCCGATGGCTCCGGCAAGGTGATCGCGCGACTGCCCGATGGCACCGAGGCCTCCCTGCCCGTCGAGGTCGTTGCCTTCGCCGAATCCCAGCCCGTGCACTTCGCCAATCGCGTTGTCCCCATCTTCACCAAGTACGGCTGCAACGGCGGCGGTTGCCATGGCAAGGCGGCCGGGCAAAACGGGTTCCGCCTGTCGTTGCTCGGCTTCGAGCCCGAGGAGGATTACGAACACCTCGTCATGGAGGCGCGCGGCCGCCGCCTGTTCCCCGCCGCCCCCGAGCGTTCGCTCCTGTTGACCAAGGCCGTGGCCCAGGTGCCCCACGGCGGCGGCAAGCGCATGGAGCCCGGTTCCGACGACTACCAGTTGCTCGTCCGCTGGATTCGCCAAGGCATGCCCGTGGGCAAGGCCGACGCCCCCACGGTCGCGCGCCTCGAGGTCTTCCCCCCCATTCGCACCCTGCGCGCGGACGCCTCCCAGCAGCTCGCCGTCACCGCGATCTACACGGACGGATCCACGGAGGACGTGACCCGGGGGGCCCTCTTCGAGGTCAACGACCGCGACCTCGCCCGTGCCGACGACAAGGGCCTGGTGAAGGCCTTCAACCTTCCCGGCGAGTTCGCCGTGATGGTCCGGTACCAAGGCAAGGTGGCCACGTTTCGCGGCACCATTCCGCTCGGGGCGCCCGTCGCGTCCACGCCGCCCGTCCGCAACCTGGTGGACGAGCATGTCTTCAAGCGCCTTCGCGAGGTCGGCATCCCGCCCAGCCCGGTCGCCGACGACGCCACCTTCCTGCGCCGCGTTTCCATCGACGTGGCCGGCCGCCTTCCCACGCCGGCCGAGGCGTCCGCCTTCCTCTCGGACCGCTCCGAGAACCGGCGCGACGCCGCCATCGACCGCCTGCTCGACAGCACCGACTACGCGGACTGGTTCGCCAACAAGTGGGCGGCGCTGCTCCGCAACAAGCGGAACGAGGCACGCCAGGCGCGGGGCACCCTCGCCTTTCATGGCTGGATCCGCGACGCACTGGCACGGAACGTCCCCTACGACCGCTTCGTGCGCGACATCCTCACCGCGTCGGGCGACATGGGCGAGAACCCGCCCGTGGCGTGGTTCCGCCAGGTCACGAGCATGCAGTCCCAGCTTGAGGACACGGCCCAGCTCTTCCTGGGGCAACGCCTCCAGTGCGCCCAGTGCCATCACCATCCCTACGAGCGCTGGAGCCAGCAGGATTACTGGAGCTTCGGGGCGTTCTTCTCGCAGGTCGGGCGCCGCTCCGGCAGCCAGCCCGGCGAGGACGCCATCGTCCACAAGCGCGGCGTGGCGCAGGCCACCAACAAGAAGAACGGGAAGTCCGTCCGCCCCGCCGCCCTCGGCACCGGCATGGGCGAGCTGGGGCCCGACGAGGACCCGCGCGAGGCCCTCGCGGAATGGATGACGTCCCCGCGCAACCCGTGGTTCGCGCGGTCCCTGGTCAACCGGTACTGGAAGCACTTCATGGGGCGCGGCCTCGTCGAGCCCGAGGACGACATGCGCGACACCAACCCGCCCACGAACCCGGAGCTCTTGGACGCGTTGACGGCGGAGTTCGTGCGCAGCGGCCATGACCTGAAGGCGCTCGTCCGCCTGCTGACCCGCAGCTCCACGTACCAGCTCTCCGCCGAACCCAACGCCCACAACGCCCGCGACCGGCATCACTTCTCCCGCTTCTATCCGCGCCGCCTCGCCGCCGAGATTCTCCTCGACGGCGTCCATGCCGTGGTTGGGGCCGACCTCAAGTTCGACGGCATCCCGGCCGGCACGCGCGCGGTGTGCCTCCCGGACAACAGCTTCAACGCCGGCTCCTACTTCCTCACCGTGTTCGGACGGCCCGACGCCAGCTCGTCGTGCGAGTGCGAACGTTCCAACGACGCCTCGTTGAGCCAGGCGCTGCACCTCCTCAACTCCAAGGACCTCCAGTCCAAGCTCGCCGCCGATTCCGGCACCGCCGCGCGCCTCGCGGCCGATGCGCGCCCCGAGGACCAGCGCATCCGCGACCTCTACCTCCTCGCGCTCGGCCGCGCGCCCAAGGGCGAGGAAGTCCAGCTCGCGCGCGAGCACGTCGCGCGCAAGGTCGGCAAGGCCAACGACGACCCCGCCAAGGCCAAGGCCCGGCGCGAGGCGTTCGAGGACCTCGTCTGGGCGCTCGTGAACACCAAGGAGTTCCTCTTCAACCACTGACGTCGCCCGGCCCATGCCTCACCCACGGTTCCCGGCCACGCACGCCCCCCGCCCTTCGTCCCGCCCTGCCCTCCCCGCCCCGCCGCGCCTCCTCGCCATCCCGGCCGCACTCGGGCTCACGCTCGCCCTCGCCGCCCGCGCACAGCTCCCGCAGGCCGTCCTCAACCACGTCTTTCCACCCGGGGCCGCGCCCGGCTCCACGAACGTCGTGACCGTCCAGGGCTCCGACCTCGACGAGCCCTCCGGCCTTGTCTTCGAGAACCCCCGCATCGTCGCCAAGCCCAAGCCTGGCGCACAAAACGCGTTCGAGATCGTCGTGCCCGCCGACGTCCCCGAGGGCTTCCTCGACGTCCGCTTCGCGGGCCGCTTCGGGGCCTCCAACCCGCGCGTCTTCCGGATCGACCGCTCCCCTTCCCTCGCCGCCACCACCAACACGTCCGCCGCCGTCGCGCTGCACCTCGCGCCCGGAGCCAAGGCATGGGGCCGCGTCCCTGCCGCCGGGGCCGCGTGGTTTTCCGTCCCCGCCTCCAAGGGCTCCCGCGTCCTCCTGCGCGTCCTCGCCCCCGAGCTCGACTCGCGCCTCGCGCCCATGATCGTCGCCTTCGCGCCCGATGGCCGTGAGTGGGCGCGCGTCCGCCGCTCCGGCCTCATCGACTTCACCGCGCCCTCGGATGGCCCAGCCCGCATCCAGGTGCTCGACGCGCAGTTCCGCGGCGGGGACGACTTCGTCTTCCAGATCGAGCACGCGGTGGGGCCGCACGTGGACATGGTCGTGCCCTGCGTCGTCACGGCGGGCGTCACCAACCGCGTCACCCTTCTCGGGCGTCGCCTTCCCGGCGGACGCCCGTCCACAATCCCAGGCGGCGACGGCATCCTGCTCGAGCAAGCGCAGGTCGATGTCGTCGCCCCGGCCGCCGCCACGCACGGTTCGATGCCTTGGCCCGTGGACCGCCTTCGCCGCGCCGCAGCGTCCG
>JBJSZF010000289.1:0-3578 GCA_046090125.1 Verrucomicrobiota bacterium | reverse complement strand
ATGTCGGCCCGGCGCGGGCGAGGCCCGCTGCCGGGCCGGCACCCAGCCCTCTACTTCTTCTTGTCGCCGGCCTTCTTGTCGTCCGCCTTGGCGCCCTCTTCGCCCTTCTTTTCCTTGATCATCTCAGGCTGCTTGGCTTCGCCTGCGGCCGCGTCACCGGGTGCTGCCGCCTCGGCCTCCGCCGCCGCCGGGGCCGCGCACGCCAGGACCGTGACATCCTTGTTGCCCAGCAACTCGACGCCCGGGGGCGGTGTGATATCGCCGAGGTGGATGGATTTGCCCACGTCTAATTGGGTGACATCTACCAGAAGTTGGTCGGGAAGATCTTTCGGCAACGCGCGCACCCGAATCTTGAGGAGGACATGCTCGAGCGTGCCACCCTCCTTGACGCCCTTGCACTCGCCTTGGGCCTCCACGGGAACCCGAATCGTGACGCGTTCCTCGGGTTGGACCTCATGGAAATCCACGTGGAGCACTCGGCCATCCAAGGGGTGATGCTGCACGTCTTGAACGAGGGCAAGCCGGGAAGGCTTGGCGTCGCCTTCGACCGCAAGGTCCACGAGGATGATCTCGGAGTGCGCCTTGTGCACAAGGTCGGCGAACGCCTTCACGTCCACCTCGAGGTTTCTAGGCTCCGCCGTCTTGCCATAGATATTGGCGGGGATTTTCCCCGACTTGCGGAGGGTGCGAACGCCCTTGCGGCGCGTCACGGTGCGCAGGGAAGCGCTTAGTGCGAGTGCTTTCATTTTCCAAGTCGTATCAGCCGACGCCCGGACCATCCGGGACATCAACCCTTGAACTCGAAGAGCGATGTCACCGACGAATTACTGTGAATTCGCTTGATGGCCTCGCCCAGCAAGCCCGCGACCGAAAGCGTTGTAATGCGGACGCCTTCAATCTCGGGGCGCAGGACCGTATCAGTGGTGATGAGATCGTCAATCACCGACTTGCGCAGCCTCTCGGCTCCCAGGTCGTTGACGAGCGCATGGGATACGCAAGCACGGATCTTGTGTGCGCCGCGGCTCTTCAGCAATGCGGCGGCGTTGACCAGGGTTCCTGCGGTCTCCGTGAGGTCGTCTACCAGCAAGATGTTGCGCCCGTCGATCTCGCCGATCACGGAGATCGCCTCCGTCTCGGTGGGGCTGGTCCGGCGCTTGGCCACGATGGCCAGCTCGGCGCCCAGTTGCTGTGCATAAGCCGCAGCCATCTTCAACCCTCCTAGATCCGGGCTCACCACCACCAGGTTGGGGATCGCGATTCTCTTGAGGTAGTCAAAGATCACGGGAGCCGCATAGAGGTGGTCCACCGGGATGTCGAAGAAGCCCTGAATTTGCTGAGCATGCAGGTCCATCGTCAGAACCCGGTGCGCCCCAGCCGCCACAATGAGGTTGGCCACCAACTTGGCGGTGATCGGCACCCGGGGTTGGTCCTTTCGGTCCTGCCGGGCGTAGCCATAGAACGGCAGCACCGCCGTGATCCGCGACGCGCTCGCTCGTCGAAGCGCGTCCATCATGATGAACATCTCCATCAGGTGCTGGTTGGCGGGAGGGCTCGTGGACTGGATGACATAGACGTCCTCGCCCCGGACGTTCTCATCGATCTTCACAAACGTCTCGCCGTTTGGGAAGGGACGGACCGTGGACTTTCCCAAAGGAATGTCGATGGCCTCGCAGATGGCCCTCGCAAGGGCCGGGTTGGAATTTCCTGTGAAAACTTTCACGTGCTATGCTTCTCGATGGGTTCCAGCGGGACGACCCGCCGATCCACGCTCCCGTAGCGGACAGCGTGAACCACCCCGGCAACCGGCGGCAAGGCCAATGGATAAACCAGTGTTGCCTCCGTATCCTGCGTCGGCCTAAAACCACGCGTCCCCCACAAAGGCCCTCGATGGTCGCCGTTGGTTCCTGCCTTGATAGGCCGGGCTGCGACCGCGGGTTTCCGCCTCCTTTTGGGGATCCACATGAGATGAAGTCCACCCTGCCCCGACGATTCCCAAACTGGCCCCTATCCCTCGCCACCGCATTCGTCGCGGTGCTCGCCACCCACTTTGCGGGGGCTGGAACTCACGTCCAGTCCACGGGCGCCTCCCACGTCGCCTTCAGTGCGACCACGGCCACCCTCACCAAGGGCACCCCGGAAAACTGGGGCCTCTCGAATGTCGTCGGGGCTGGCGGTCGCGTCGCCCTCTACGCCCGCGGCAACAACAGCACGGCGGATTCCCCCCACAGCTTCGCCCATTACTCCATCCAGTTCCGGACCGCTGGAACCTATCGACTGTACTACCGTTGGAAGGCCGACGAGTCCCGCACGGCCGGCGACAACGCCACCGCCAACAGCTCCTGGCTCGGAGCCACCTTTGGGGCTTTCTCCACGCCCGGCGACCAATCCCCCTTCTATCGTTCGGACTCGAACAACTCCATGGCGCCCGCGAACAACGCCTTCGCATGGCGCAAGGAACCCACCGCCACCTACGCCGTCGGCCCCGCAGAAGTCGTCGGGCCTGTCGTCTTCACCATCGGCACCCGCGAGGCCGGCATGATCATCGACCGCCTCGTCTTCAGCACCGAGGATGGCCTCGCTGACGCCCAGCTCGACGCCCTGTCCGGCAGCCTCGCGCAGGTCGTCCAAGGCCAAGGCGAGCCCCACCTCGCGTGGTCCGCCGACGGCCCCGTCACGCTCTTCCGCGGAGCCCCGGAGTCCTGGGTCTCCTCGAACGTCGTCAACGCCGTCGGCGGTACCGCCCTCTATGCGTCTGGCAACAACTCCACCGCCGACTCTCCCCACTCCTTCGCCCAGTTCCAGCTCGTGTTCCGCACGGTCGGGACCTACTCGATCTTCTATCGTTGGAAGGCCGACGAGTCCCGCACGGCCGGTGACAACGCCACCGCCAACAGCTCTTGGCTCGGCTCCACCTTCGGGGCCTTCGAAACGCCCGGCGACACGTCCACCTACTTCCGAACCGACTCCAACAACTCCTCGGCCCCTGCCAACAACACCTTCGCGTGGCGCGCCGAGCCCACCGCCACCTACACCGTGGCCGCCTCCGACGTCGGCAACCCGGTCGTGCTCACCCTGGGCACGCGCGAGGCCGGCATGACCATCGACCGCTTCGTGCTTTCCCAAGACTCCACCCTGACGGGCCCACAATTGGATGCCTTGCCCGACTCCGGCACCAAGCCCCCTGCGCCCGAGGTCGCGTCCGTCGTGGGCTCCGCCGCGCTCAACCAAGCCACGCTCGTCTTCACCCGTCCCCTGGCCTCTGCCTCCGTACAACCCGGGCGCTTTGTCTTCACGCCCGCTTTGGCGGTCACGAGCACCACGCTGGACCCCGGCGACGCCCGTATTCTCCGGATGACCACCGCCACGCAGGCGCAGGGCACCCGCTACACCATCACGATCTCTGACGTCACCGACACGGCGGGAACCGCCATCAAGCCCGCGTCGCAGGCCGCGTTCACCTCCTGGAAGCAAGCGTCGGGCTGGGCCACCCGCGAGATGTGGCTTGGCGTGCCCGGCAACACCCTCGCCGACCTCTCCAATAGCGCCGTCTATCCTGACAAGCCCGACCGCGTCCAGTT
>JBJSZF010000288.1:0-2620 GCA_046090125.1 Verrucomicrobiota bacterium | reverse complement strand
GACCCACGCCACTGGTAGATGGCCTGGTCATCGTCACCAACAACGCACAGCGCGACTTCAGGCTCGTCCGGTGCCCGACGCTCGGTCAGCAAGTCGATGAGCCTTTCCTGTGCAGGATTCACGTCCTGGTACTCGTCGACGAGGAGGTGTCTCAAACGATTCCGGAGGGAATTCCGGAACTGATTGTCGGTCTCCAGCGCGTGGACAGTCTCGGAGATGATGAATCCGAACGTAAGGAAGCGGTGTCGTTTCAGTAGTTCACGGTAGGTGCGGAAGGAGTCAAGGAACGGAGAACTGACGAAGTTGGCTTCGGAGAGCAGCTCGTTTCCGGCGGCGTCCACGGCGGAGATGAACTGTGCCGCCGCTTCAAATCCCGGGACTTTCTTCCCGGTGGTTTGCTGAGCGAGAGCTTCCAGATTGAGGGCCTTCCGATGGCGGTGAACGAACGCCTGATGGCGGTGTTCATCGAGGACCTCATGATTCCCAACCTCTACCTTGTGCTCCGTCAGCACCCGGTAGCAGTAGCCATGGATGGTGCCGACGTACATTCGCCCCATCCGTCCAACCGCTTCCTCTCCAAGGACTCTACGGACGTGCTTCGTGATGCGTTCTTTGAGTTCCTTGGCGGCTTTCTCGGTGAAGGTGAAAGCTACGATGGATTCCGGCGACTCACCTTTGCGGAGGATTTCAGCGACACGCCGAGATATGGACTCCGTCTTTCCAGACCCCGCACACGCGACCACCTGCAGGTCGCCAGAGACACTCTCGATGACAATGCGCTGCCCCGGGGTCGGTGAAAACCCCTGCTCGTAGACAGCGCTGTCAGACTGGCTCATTTCGTGGTGGTCAGTACGACACTTTGAACGTGGGTGAGTCCTCAGGTCGACTCTGGCGTTTGTCGTAGAGGCGGGTGGTCGAGATGTCGGAATGGCCCAACCATTCTTGTACCTTCGCGATGTCTGCGCCGTTTTCGAGGGCGTTGGTGGCCGCCGTGGCGCGAAGAGCGTGGGGTCCGAAGGATTCCACGGTGATGCCGATTGCCTTGGCGTAGTGCATCACGACGTTCCGATAGACCGAGTCGCTGGTGAGGGGCTTTTCGAGGTTCCCGTCGGGACGACGGACCGGGCGGAAGAGGGCTCCCTTGGGGTCATTCCCATGTCCGGAGGCATCGAGGTAGTCTTGGACGAGGCCAAGGGCCCTTGGGTGGACGGGTGGGTAGCGGAGCTTCCCGCGCTTTCCATGCACGGTAAGTGTCATGATGCCCCGGCGTTGGACGAAGTGCTCCACCTTGAGGGCGCAGAGTTCAGCCCGGCGCAGGCCGTGGTAGAGAAGGACGGCAAGGATGGCTCGGTCGCGTTTCCCCTTGAGGGTCGTGGGGTCCGGAGCGTTGAGGAGTTGGCGGGCTTGGTCATCGGAAATCGCCGGGGTCTTGCCTTCGTTGGCCCCTTCGGTGGGCCTCTCCACGCCGTGGACCGGGTTGATGGTGATGGCGTTCTCCTTGCAGAGGTAATCGAAGAGGTCGGAGAGCGCGGAGAGCTTTCGGCGAATCGTCGCCGGGGCGAGGGCCTTCTCTTCGAGGGATTTCCTCCAAGCGATGACGTGGGCTCGGTTCACCATCCGGAACTCGGTGAACTGCTCGATGCCCACGAACTTCATGAACTGGCTGATGTCGTTCCGGTAGGCACGTCGCGTGTTGGGGTTCGTGATGTTCGCGAACCACTCCGCCTCGGGCGGAATGTCGGAGAGCCGTTGAAACTCAGCCCGGGTGAGCATCCTTTCCTGGGATGCTTGCGGGAGCAGGGTAGGGACCCCGACGGGCTTGGCCCCGTTGGAGTCTCCGGAAAGCTCTGGCGGTGGCGGAAGAGCAACGCCTGCGGGACGAACAACCCGAGTTGGCGGGGTAAAGTCAGCCGGGAGGATCTCTATCGGCATCGTCGCAAGGTGGTCCTTGCGGATGCGGTAGCGGGCCAGCTTCCAGGAGGGAGAGTTCGTGATTTCAGCGACCAACCAATCCTTCCGGGTCTGCCCAAGGACCTCGACGGGCTCCCGGTCGGGCCACGTTGGGCTCGTGAATCGGGTTCCAATCGTGACCTTGGGAGTTGTCTTCACAGGCGGGAAGCCCTCCCAGACTCGGCGTACGCAGTCTCGATGACGAACTGGAGGTAGAGCTTCTCGCCAAAGGCCCAAGCGCGGAACCCCCCGGAGCTGGACTCCGAAGCCCCATCGTCTTCGACGGCCGAAAGGAGGAGGCCTTCGGCCATCTTGCGGAGCTGCGCGGTCGTCGGGGTGACAGAATCCCCAGCATACTTCCAATCCAGGGCGGCCATGGCCTTGGCGACCCGCTCGAAGTCAAAGGCATCGAGGACGGCCGGAACGAGGCTGGCGAGTTTCTGGACGAGGACCGCCCGGTCCATCTCCAGACTGGGGATGACGGCGACGAACTCCGGCGAGGCGGGTTCCGCCTCGATGCGGGTGAACCGGCCGGGATGTCTCAGGGCGTAGTCCTGGGCGAACTGGTCGGCAGACGCGGCATCCGGAAACTGCCGGACGGCGAACCGAGCCCGTGAGTGATGCAGCAGGCCATCCTCGGGAAGGACCGCGACGAAGCCCTCGTGGGCGG
>JBJSZF010000287.1:0-5704 GCA_046090125.1 Verrucomicrobiota bacterium | reverse complement strand
CGACGGCGCGAGCTGATGGGCGGCGCGGGCGACTCGGCGTCGGTGGAGACGGTGCGCGACGGGGAGTCCGTGGCGTTGTGGGCGCCGGAATGGCGGCTCGACGCGCCGGACTTCGCGGGGACGCCGTCGCGGATGGGGTCGTTCGCGGGCGAGTCCAACGTGATGGCGACGCATCCGCACCAGCCGGGCCGTCCGGCGGCTTGGGTGCGGCGCTGGAAGGTGCCGGGAAGCGCCGCGTCGTTGCGGTTCAAGGCCGGGGCGCGCCCGGGCCACGAGTGGGAGCTGGTTGTGCGCGTCGATGGCAGGCCGGTGCATCGCGACGTGATCGACGCCTCGCGCGGTCCCTGGCGCGACGTTCGCGTCCCGCTCGGATCCTTCGCCGGGACGGACGTCGAGGTGCGGCTAGAGAACGGCACGACGGGAGGAAGCCCCGCGTTCGCGCTGTGGACGGTGCCGGTGTTGGACGCGGGGGTGGTGGCGGTGAGCGACGGGCGGTGAGAGGCGGGCGGGACGGTGGGCGGGAGGCGGTGGAGCGTGTCACGCCTTGGGTGCGTGGGGCCAAGGGATCTTGTTGTCCTTGAGGCGGGAGGGGCAGACGAGCTGGGGGCGTTGGCGATAGCCGTTGGCGGCCAGGCGTTGCTGGACGTCCTGGATGAGGCGGTCCCAGGTGAGGGGGCGGCGCGCGGCGGCCAGGGCCTCGGCGAGGAACCAGGTGAACGCGCCGTTCGACTGGGAGCCATGGCGGTGCTCGAGGGCCAGCTCGCCCTCGGCGCAGGCCTCCAGGATGAAGGGCATGAAGGGCCCGGAGTGCCCGAAGGCGTCGCGTGCCGCATCGAAGGCCTTCTTCGATTGGATGGCGGCCTGGGGAGCGTCCGCGAGGGGGTTCCGAAGCCGCACGGAGCAGCCCAGCTTTCGGAGGCTTCCATGGCGGACGTCGAGGGCTGCGGGCGCACCCTTGCCCGGGGCGACGCGGGACGGGCCGATGTTGCGCTCGCGGAACTGGTTGTCGTTCCACTCCAAGACCCGGTGCCGGAGGTCATCCGGCATGGACAAGCCGCGGGCCCGCACGCCGCCATCGCGGGCCATGCCTCCGGAGTGGCAGCAGTCGAGGATGGTGAGGAAGCGGGTGTTCTCGGGCAGTTGGGCGTAGAGGTCGTGGAACTCGTCGTCCACGAAGGCGCGCGTGCGGCTCCAGTCGAAGTCATAGGGCACGAGGCACTCGTCGAGGCGATCCACGACCTCATGGGCTCCGTAGCCCGGGAGCTGGGCTCCGTGGCCGGCGAAGTAGAAGACGCGGTCGTGGCCGTCGTGCGCGCCATCGAGGAGCCAATGGAGCCGGTCGAGGATGCGTTCCTTGGTGGCGCGGGCGTCGAGGACGACGCGGATGTCCTGGGCGGCGAACCCGGCCTTCTGGAGGACCTGGCTCATGAGGAAGACGTCGTTGGCGCATCCGGGCAGGTCATGGGCGGGGTTGGGGTAGTGGCTGAGGCCGACGAGGAGGGCGCGCCTGGCGGGCTTGGAATGGACGATGGCGGGGGCGGTTTCGTTCTGGCGGGCGCGCGCGGAGGCCTTGATGGCAACGGGCTGGGGCCGCGCGGAGGGCAGGGGAGGGAACCCGCGCAGCGAGCCGAGCTCGGGGACCTGCTGGGCGGCCACGTCGCGCCAGAGGGCGGCGGTGGCTTCCTCGTGCGCGAGGTACCTGCCGGCGTCGTGGTTCAGGATGTTGCCCTCTTGGTCGAAGGGCGTGAGGTGCTGGGAGAAGTTGGGGTGTTGGCCGGATGCAAACCGGATGTCGAGGGGCGCGGTGAAGACGTGGTCCTTGGGGTTGTACAGGTGGAACCAATGGCGGAGCGGCGGGATGGATCGGAGCCGGCCGCCGAAGACGTTCCGGACGGCGGGATGGCCGATTTGCGACCCGAAGGTGGCGAGGGTCAGGCCCTCCACGCCCGGGGCCGATGCGTTGGCGGGACGCGCCAGCGTGTCGTAGGCGATCAGCGAGCCGAGGCTGTGGGCGAGGACGAGGTCGGGCCGCGCGCGTTCGATGGCGGCGAGGATGCACCTTCGGAGCCGTCCACGGAGCGCCGCGTTGCCCGCCCACTCGCAGATCATGCCGGCCGTCCACTCCAAGGTGTCGCCCAGCCCGCCTTGGGGGCCGAATCCGCGCGCACCAAACACGTCGCCCAAGCCGTGCCACACGGCCGACGCGGTGAGCTTGGCGACGGACGTCACCAGGACGGCGGGCGTCAGCCGAGCGGTGTCGAACAACTCGTTGTAGGCGGCGAACTCGACCTCCAAGGGCAGGCTCCACTGGGATGTCGCCTTGTTGATCCCGTCCCTCCAGGGTGCCTCCGAAGGGCTCGGCGGCTTGCCGGGGTCCGACTCAAGATGGTTCACGCCGTGGATGCAGAGGATGCGAAGGGGACGAGTGGTGTTCATGGTTTGAAAAAGGAACCAGCTTCGGGACGCGTGGGCAAGCCCCGACGCGGAATCCCCGGCTTCCGTGGTTGGCCTGCGGCGGCGCGTCGATAGAATCGCGCGCATGAACCTCGTGGGCCGGTTGATTCGTTCGTTGGCTTTGGGCGGGCTGGCGTTGGGGCTTGTGGGAAACGCCGGGTTGCGGGCGCGCCCAGCCGATGACGCCAAGCCGGTGGCTCCCGGGCATTCGATGCATGGCGAGGCCTTCGACGAGGGGCCGCGGCGGAAGGCCCGGCTGATGGAGGGGATGCCGGCGATCCGCTTCGACGTGACGACGACGAACGACCTCGCCCGCCGCTTCTTCCTTCAGGGCGTGGGACAGTTGCACGGGTTCTGGTACCTGGAGGCGGAGCGCTCGTTCCGGGGCGCGGCGGCGTCGGACACGAACTGCGCGATGGCGTACTGGGGGATGGCGATGGCGAACATCAACAACGCCAAGCGCGCCGCGTCGTTTGTCCAGGAGGCGACCCGGCGCAAGGCCACGGCGAGCGCGCGGGAGCAGCTTTGGATCGACGCGCTGGCCGAGTACCACCGGGATCCGAACCGCAACGAGCAGGAACGCCGCCGCGACTACATCCGGGCGCTCGAGAACATCGTGTTCAAGCACCCCGACGACGTGGAGGCGAAGGCCTTCCTTGCCTTCCACATCTGGGACAACGGGTCGCGGGGGATTCCCATCGGGAGCGCGCAGGCCGTGGAGTCGCTGCTCAAGGAGGTGTTTGCCGCCCAGCCGAGCCATCCGGCGCATCATTACCGCATCCACCTGTGGGATGGCGAAAAGGACGAGTCGGCGGCGCGCGCGTTGCCCTCGGCGGCGCGGTCCGGCCAGAGCTCCCCGGGCGTGGCGCACCAGTGGCACATGGCGGGGCACACGTTCAACAAGCTCAAGCGCTACCCCGACATGGCCTGGCAACAGGAGGCGTCCGTGCGCGTGGACAACACGCAGCTCATGCAGGACCGGCTGATGCCGGACCAGATCCACAACTACGCCCACAACAGCGAGTGGCTGGTCCAAACGCTGAACTACATTGGGCGGCCGTCCCGGGCGGTGGAGCTGGCCTGCAACATGATCGAGATGCCGCGGCACCCGCGCTTCAACACCCTGGACCTTCGCACCAACGGCACGCCCTACGAGGTTCGTGGCGGCACGGCCGTCCAGGGGCGCCGACGCCTGCTGGAGACGTTGCTGCGCTGGGAGCTCTGGGAGGTCGCGCTGCGCCTCGCCGACTCGCCCTTGCTCGAGGCCACGCCGATCCCAGAAGAGCAAGGGCGCCGCGCGCGCCTCATGGGGCTCGCCCACGTGGGGCTTGGGCAGTTGGACCGCGTCCCCGCCGACATCGAGGCGCTGCGCAAGGCCATGCAGAACGCGCGGGACCTGCGGCGGGTCGTGGTGGACGCCGCCGAGGCCAAGGCGTTGTCGGAGAAGAAGGGCCGGGGCGACGTGGACAAGGCGATGGCGGATGCGTTGAAGCCCTTCTCGGAGGTTTTGGAAAACCTCGAGGACCACGTGCGAGAGCTGGAGTTCGCGGCGGACGTCGCGCGCGGGACGACGAACGACATGCTGCCACGGCTTGCCGGGTTGAAGTCGGTGTCGAAGGAGCGGATGGCCCGCTGGCGACTGCAACTGGGCGACACGACGAACGCGCTGGCGTTGTCCAAGGAGGCGGTGGAAGGCGGGACGAACCAGGTGCATCCGTTGCTCGTCCGGACGGAGGTCCTGTGGCGGACGGGCAAGACCAACGATGCGCTGGAGTCGTTCCGCGTGCTGCGCGGGCTGTCCGGATGGCTGGAGGTGGGCGTGCCCGCCGTGCGCCGCATCGCGCCGGTCATCGAGGCGGCCGGGCTTGGGGATGATTGGCGGCCGCGTCCGGGGTATGCGGAGGATTCCGGGCTGCGGCCCCCGATCGAGACGCTGGGCTCGTTCGAGTGGGTGCCGCAGCCGGCCCCGGAGTTGGTGGCGAGGGGGCACGACGGCACGGTGCACCGGTTGTCGGAGCGCCGGGGGAAACCGTTGCTGGTGGTGTTCTACCTGGGACACCGCTGCGTCCATTGCATGGAGCAACTTCAGGCGCTGGCTCCCCGTGCGCGGGAGTTCCAGGAGGCCGGCATCGACCTCCTCGCGGTGGGCACCGACACGCCCGAGGGCTTGGCCAAGTCGTTGCAGGACGCCGGGCCGTCGGGGCAGTTCCCGTTCCCGTTGGCGGCGGACCCCGGGCTGGACTCGTTCCGCGCATGGCATGCGCACGACGACTTCGAGGGCGTTCCCCTGCATGGCGTGTTCCTCGTGGACGCCGAGGGCAAGGTGCGATGGCAGGACATCGGGCCGGAGCCCTTCACGGACTTCCACTTCCTCGTCCGGGAATGCCGACGCCTGCTGTCCATTCGGGTGCGGGGCTAGCGCCGTGGGCGGAAGCGGCCGCGCGGTTGCATTCGTGCTTCCCGCTCCCGGGGTGGTTGACCACGATGCCGCCCGTGATGGGTTCCTTGCGTTGGATGGGCCGGGCACTTGCGGCGGGCATGGCGATGGCGTGCTGCATGGCGGGACACGCGGCGGGGCCGGCAACACCGGCGGAGTTCGAGGCGGCCTTTGAGGCGTTGGCGCGGCGGAAGGCTCCGATGAGCGAGCCGGAGCGGCTCCGGGCCTTGTTCGACCTGCAGTGGCGCCAGGCGATGCATGAGTCGCCCGAGGCGGCCACCTACAACGGATACGCCGAGTTCCACGACCGCTGGCAGGACCTGTCGCGGGAGGCGATCCAGCGGCAGCGGGCGGCGCTGGGCCGGACGCGCGCCGCGCTGGATGCGATCGACGTCCGGCAGCTCGATGCAGACTCGCGGTGGTATCGCGACTTGTTCGACGCCTACCTGAAGCTGGACGAGGAGGGCGCGCGGTTTCCGTCGGAGTACCTTTTGTTGAACCAGCTCCAAGGGCCGCAACAGGAGGTGGCGCAGACGCTGGGCTTGATGCAGGCGACGACGGCGCGGGGCGTGGAGGATGTGCTGGCGCGGCTGCGTGGAATCCCGGCGTTGCTGGGACAGGCAACGGCGCTGCTGCGGGAGGGGGCGTCCAAAGGGATCACCCCGGCGCGGGTCACGTTGCGCAACGTTCCGGAGCAGGTGCTGGCCCTGATGCCCGAAGACCCCGCGAAGAGCCCGTTGCTCAACCCGCTGTCGCAACTGCCGCCCGCCGCCACCGAGGCCGAGCGCGCGGCATGGCGCGGGCGCGCCCTCG
>JBJSZF010000286.1:0-3580 GCA_046090125.1 Verrucomicrobiota bacterium | reverse complement strand
ACATCGTGTCGGAGCCGTTCGGCCCGCCCCGCGTCTCGTTCACGTCCACCCCCGCCACGGCGAGGCGGTCCGTGTAGGAGTTGTCGATCGCGCCGCCGCCCTCCGCCGAGCGCACGGGCTGGTTGAAGAAGCTGCCGCCGTCGAAGTTGTAATCCTCGGCCTCCACGAAGCGGTTGCCGGCCGTGAAGGTGTCGAACCAGAGGGACTCCGTGCGGGCCTCGCCGTCGGAGTCGGTCACGCTCAGCTCCACGGCGTAGTTCTTGTCGTGCTCGAAGCCCCCGAGTGAGACGGTGCGCGTGGCGCCGGCGGTGCCGACGTCGAGGCCGTTGGCCTTGGTATAGGCCACCCCGTTGACGGTCACCTTGATGCCGGCGTCCGGCAGCGCCTTGTCGTCGGAGGCCTGGAAGCTGACGCGGGTCGAGGCGGGCAGGAGCTTGGCTCCCTTGATCGGGGCAACGGCGGAGATCGTCGGGGGCACGTTGGCACCTGCGGGCGGCGCGGACACCGCGAGGTTGTCGTAGACGACCTGGTAGCCGGCGGGGTCGGCGCCGCCGTCGGCGTACAGGTACAAGACCACGTTGCCGGCCGAGGTGAAGGGCGCGGAGGGGCTGTCGTCACCCGAGACGAGCGGGTCCTTGGCAGGGGTGTCGAGGAAGGCACGCTCGAAGATCACGTTGTTGCCGTCGTCCTTGTCGAGGACGCGGGCGACGATTTCCACGACGCCGCCGCGCACGGTGAGCTGGAGCGTGAGGCGGACGTTGTTGTTCTTCAGGGAGAGCGTCTCGGCGGAGAAGTACTTGTTGATGCCCTTGGTCACGAGGATGTCGGTCTCGGACTTGGCGAGGCCGTAGCCGGCGAGGCTGTTGGCCCCGGTGGCGAGGGGGATCCACGCGAGGACGGCGAAGGAATCCCCGCCGCGACCGTTGACGAGGTCCACGGCGAACTCATGCCGGGTGCCTTCCTTCAACTCGTAGGTGGTCGTGGTCTTGCGCGCGGAGGTGAAATACGCCTGGCCGATGCCGGGGATGGCGATGGTCAACTTGCCGTCGGCCTGCACGGACGGCGGCAGAGGCAGGTTGGCGGGGTTCTTGTCCTCCCAGCCCGACTTGCTGGGCCCGTTGAAGTCGTCGAGCACCACGGTGTCGGTGACGAAGGTCTCGGCGTTGTCATAGACGACCTGGTAGCCCGCCGGGTCCTTGCCGCCGTCGCCGTAGAGGTAGAGCACGAAGTTGCCGGGCAGGTTGATGAAGGGTGCTGCGGGCGAGTCCGTGCCGGTGCGGAGCACGTCCGCTGCCGGGGTATCCACGTAGGTCTTCTCAAAGAGCACGCGGTTGCCGTCGTCCTTGTCGAGCACCTTGCCCGTGACGAGGACGGACCCGCCCTCCACCCGGAGGTTGAGAACGAGGGTCACGTTGTTGTTCTTGATGGGCGTCGCGGGGTTCTCGTTGTGGAAGTACTTGTTGATGCCCTTGGTGATCAGGATGTCCGTCTCGGACTTGGCGATGCCATAGCCGGCGAGGGTATTGGGGCCGGTCGCCTGCGGGATGAAGGCCAAGACGGCGAAGGAGTCACCGCCGCGGCCGCTGACCATGTCCACCCGGTACTCGATGGTCCGGCCCTCCTTCAGCTCGAACGTTTCGGTGACCTTCTTGCTGGAAAGGAAGAACGCCTGCCCGATGGCGGACAGGTCGAAGGTGAACTGGCCGCCCGATTGTTTTCCGCCGGGGAATGGCAAGTTGGCGGGATTGGCGTCTTCCCAGCCCGACCGCGTCGCGGCGTCGAAGTTGTCGAGGACGGTGGCGTGGAGCTGGAGGCCTGCGGCGGCCGCGAGGGTCGCGGCCACGGACGAGGCCCAACGGATGAAGCGTGGGGTTTTCATGACGGGAATCTCAACGAGGGAACGCCCCTATTGAGAGCGGGTACGGGATGCCGTCAAACCCATAGTCGGGGTGCCTTGAGGCTTCCGTGCTGGCCACCGTGGGGCCCTTGCAACATCGTGCCGTTCAAGATGAATGCCTTGCGCGCGGGGATGGAGGCGCTGCTGCCAGAGGCCATGGGCCACCTGGAGGCCATGGTGCGCGTCAACTCATGGACCCTCAACAAGGCGGGTGTGAACCGCGTGGGAAATCTCACCGCCGCGATGTTTGCGCCGCTGGGCTTCCAGGCCGCCCGGATACCCTCCGTCCATCCGGGCTACGGGGACCACCTTGTCCTCAGCCGACCTGGCCGTCGCCCGCAGTCCATCGCGTTGGTTTCCCATCTCGACACCGTGTTCTCCCCCGAGGAGGAGGAACGAAACCGCTTTGGCTGGCTGCCGGAAGGCGACCGCATCTACGGGCCGGGAACGCATGACATCAAGGGCGGCACCGTCCTCATGTGGATGACCTTGATGGGATTGGCCCGCCATGCGCCGGACATCCTCGACGCCGTCACGTGGCACCTGTGCTTCAACTCGTCCGAGGAAGTGTTGTCGGCGGACTTTGGGGACGTGGTGCGGCGGTCCATGGGGCGGCATCCGTTGGCCGCGTTGGTGTTCGAGGCCGAGGGGCGCGCGGGCGATGTCCGCCGCCTGGTGGTCGCCCGCAAGGGCCGCGGGACGTGGCGCATCACGGTACGGGGTCGCGGCGCCCATGCTGGCGTCGCACCGGGTCGCGGGGCGAATGCCATCGCCCAGTTGGCCCTCACGCTCCAGAGGGTGCACGCCCTCGCGGACCCCGCGCGGGACCTGAGCGTCAACATCGGTGCCATCCGGGGAGGATCCGGCCTGAACCGCGTCCCGGAGGAGGCCGTGGCCGAGGGCGAGTTTCGGGCCTTTGACCCTGAAGTCTGGGAGGATGCGCGGGCGCGGTTGTCGGCGTTGGCGGGGGCGGGCGACGTCCGAAGCACGTTGGATGGCTTCCCGACGGAGGTGGAGTTCGAGTTGACGGCGCGCAGCGGCGCATGGCCGCGAAACGCCGGATCCGATGGCTTGTTCGAGCTTTGGCGCGATGCTGGGCGCGGGGCGGGTCTCAACCTGGAGCCCGAGGCGCGAGGGGGCTTGAGTGATGGGAACCAGCTCTGGGACCTATGCCCGACGCTGGATGGCCTCGGTCCCTCCGGCGACAACGATCATTGCTCCGAGCGGTCTGCCGATGGAACAAAGCTTCCGGAGTACGTCCTGCCGGCGTCGTTTGCGCCCAAGGCGACGGCCAATGCGTTGGCAATGGTCAAGTTGGTGGGACGCGACGTCGGGGGCGGTGCAGTGGTCGCCCGTGGCGGATCGTGATGGTACGTTCTAGCGCTCGGCCGATGGCAGGAAGCCACGATCGAAACGAGCACCTTGGTTTGATCGCTGACGTTGTGGAGCGGCGAAGACACGCAATCCGGGGCCGGGCGAACTCATCGGCCCCGGGTTCCGCGGATCGCCGCTCCTGAATTCCCTGAACGGTCAACCACCGTGCTCCTCGCCTGCCTACCAAAGTTCTATCGCCCTGCAAGCCCATTCTTGAGCCCCCCAAAAACAGGATTGACCCGACGGTTTCAAAAGAAGCATCATTGAATCCTGATACGTCAATAAATCAAAGAAGCAGCCCGGATACAG
>JBJSZF010000285.1:0-1929 GCA_046090125.1 Verrucomicrobiota bacterium | reverse complement strand
AACGTCGTCAGTTTCCGGCTCGATCCGGTGCATCTCGACCTGCTCAAGCAGCGGGCCGGAACGGCTGCGTCCATGGGTGCCTATGCCCGAGAATTGGTCATCCGTGCCCTGAACGACCAGGTCCTCCAGGACGCCGTCGATCTCCGACTTCAGGCCATCCAATCCGACCAGGTCCGCCTCCGGCAGGACATCCGGCTCACTCTCAAGGCCGTCATCGCCGCTGCCCAACGCTCCTCCCTCTCCGCCGAACAGATCGACGAATACGTGAACCGCATCCTCGGATAATCCTATGCTCTCCATCTCCGCCCCACTGACGACCCCGGACTACGTGCTCAGCCTGGCCCGGGCCGACTATTACACAGGTGGGGGGGAACCCCCGGGTCGGTGGTTTGGAAGTGGTGCCCAAGCCCTCGGCCTGACCGGAACCGTCAAACCCACCGTCCTCCGCCGCCTGTTCCGGGGGTTGTCGCCGGACGGCAAACGCGAGCTGGTCCGGAACGCGGTCAAGGCACCGAAGTCCGGCCGGGACCGGAAAGCCGCCAAACACGAAGAGAAGGAGTCGGTCTCCAAGGAGACGTCCGCCGGGGAACGTCAGGGCGGCTGGGATGCCACGTTCAGTGCCCCCAAGTCCGTGTCCGCCCGCTTCGCCATCGCGGAGACTCGGGAAGAACGGGAGGCAATCCTGGACTGCCATCAAGATGCCATCACCGACACCCTTGCCGCCTTGGAGAAGAAGATCGGTTGGTCGCGACAGGGGAAGGCTGGTTGTCGCTTCGTGCCGGCCAAGCTGGCCTTCGCCACCTTCCTCCATGTGACCAGCCGGGCGAAGGATCCGCAGATCCACAGCCACTGCATCCTCCTGAACATCGGGGTCCGGGAAGACGGCACCACTGGCACTCTGGTCACGAGGGAGCTCTTCCGGTTGAAGATGGTCGCCGGGGCGCTCTACCGGGCCAGCCTCGCCCGACACCTTCGTTCCCGACTCGGCTACTCGATTCGCGCCGAGAAGTCGTGGTTCGAGATCAACGGCGTCCCGGCCAAACTGATCGAGGCGTTCTCCAAGCGTCGGAAGGAAGTCCTCGCCGAACTTGATCGCATGGGGAAATCCGATGCCGTCAGCGCTGAACGCGCCACCCGGGCGACGCGCCGAGGAAAGGAGATGACCCCGCGCCCCGAACTCTACGCCGATTGGGAGAAGCAGGCCCGGGATGTCCTAAGGCTCGGGTTCGACCTGGCGAAGCAGCTTTTCCCCCGAGTGCCATTCAAGCGGGCACCCTTGCAGCTCATTGGCGCCGTGGATGCCCTCCACAAGGAACGGAGCTTCTTCACCCGCGAGCAGCTCCTGTTGAAGCTGGCGATCCAGCACCAGACCGGTGGGCAGACCGCGGAGCGAATCGTCCGCGGCGCCGACCGGTTGCTCCGGAACCTCGTGGACCTCGGCGTCCATGAAGGTGTCCGGCTGTACACATCCCCATGGGTTCTTGAGGAAGAGAAACGCCTCCTGAAGGCCATCGAGGAGAGGCGCGATGACAACCGGCATCGGCTGCCCACCCACAAGATCCTGCCCTACGCCACCAAGCTCGGCGAAGAGCAGCAACACGCCTTGTTGCACATTGTCGGGACGTCGGGCGACGTGAAGGTCATCCAGGGACTGGCCGGGACCGGGAAGTCCACATTGCTGGCCGCCGCCCGGGAGTCCTGGGAGGAAGCCGGATTCACAGTCATGGGCTCGGCCTATTCCGGGAAAGCTGCCGCTGGCTTGCGCGAGTCCTCCGGCATCACCAGCCACACCGTTGACCGGCTCCTGTACCAGTGGGCCAAGGAGGAAAGCGCCGTCCGTCGCCTGGATGAGAAGTCCATCCTCATCGTGGACGAAGCCAGCATGCTCGACACCATCCGGCTGTCCACCCTGCTCAAGGCCGTGCGGGC
>JBJSZF010000284.1:0-1365 GCA_046090125.1 Verrucomicrobiota bacterium | reverse complement strand
GCCATCGATGATCGCGGCCATGTCACGTCCATTACCCGCCGTTCCGACGGGCGCGAGCTTCTCGCCACCAACGCCCCCGCGCCCGTCCTCCAGCTTCGCGTCAACGGGGCCTTCCACGCGCCGGACCGCGCGGACTGGGATGCCGCGTCGCGAACCTTGTCCCTGCGCTTTGACAAGCCCGGCGTCACGGCCCGCGTCGCGGTGGACGAAAAGGGATCGCACGTACGGATGGAGCTGAAGTCGGTCGGGCCCGCCGCCCCGGGCGGCACGGAGCCCGTGGTGGAGGTGGCGGCATGGGGACCGTACCCCACGCGGTTCAAGCGCACCGTGGGCGAGGTCGTGGGCGTGGTGCGCGAGGACGGGTTCGCCCTGGGCATCCAATCCCTCAACATCAAGACCCTCGGCGGCTACCCGGAAAACGACGAGGGCAACGCCGACCGCCCCTACGCCGCCCGCGCCACGGAATGGGGCAGCCTGCTCGGGGCCTATTCCATGGACCGGTCCCGCCCGCGTCGCATCGCCGTCTGGGGCAAGCGCGCCCCCAACATGCCCGTGGCCGCCATCCCCGGGGAGACCGTCGTGGGATCCGCCGTCGCGCTGCTCGGGTGCGCGGAGCCCGAAGCCTTGGCCACGCTGGGGCGGATCGAGGTGGCCGAGAAGCTTCCGCACCCGATGATCGACGGCGTGTGGGCCAAGGTCTCCCCTGAGCGCGGGCGCTCCTACCTCATCGCATCGTTCTCTGAGTCCAACGTGGACGAGGTGCTCCAGCACGTGAAACGGGCCAACCTCATGAGCCTGTACCACGGCGGCCCGTTCAAGAGCTGGGGCCACTATGAGCCGAGCCCGAAGTACTTCCCGTCGGGCATGGCCGGCCTGAAGGCGTGCGCGGACAAGGCCAGGGCCCTCGGCATCCGGCTGGGCGCGCACACGTTGTCGAACTTCATTAACACGGACGACCCCTACGTCACCCCCGTGCCGGACCCGCGCCTTGCCCGGACCGGCTCCAGCCCGCTCACGGAGGCCGTCGATGCGATGGCCACGACCCTGCCCGTGGCGTCGCCGGAATACTTCACCAACCGCCTCGGCAACGAGTTGCAGACGGTGATGATCGACCAGGAACTGGTGCGGTACCGGTCCGTGTCGGACGCGCCCCCATGGCGCCTGCTGGATTGCCAGCGGGGCGCGTATGGAACGCGGGCGTCCGCCCACGCGGCGGGCGCGGAGGCGGGCAAGCTGATGGACCATGCGTACAAGGTCTTCTTCCCGGACATCCCCATGCAGCGCGAGATCGCCCGCAACCTCGCCCGCATCTTCAACGAGTCGGGCCTCAGCCACATGGACTTCGACGGGCACGAGGGCTGCCTT
>JBJSZF010000283.1:0-6926 GCA_046090125.1 Verrucomicrobiota bacterium | reverse complement strand
CGTGGGACGGCACGAAGGGCAGTCCGAGCCGACGCAGGCCCGATTCAAGCTGGTGGAGTCCGATGCGATTGTTCTCGCGTGTCCGCAGCAGGTGCTGGCGGTCGTCGAGGGCGGCCAGCGCGCCGGCCTGGGCGATGGAGTTGATGTTGAACGGTTGCCGGGCCCGCTCGAACGCCGCGATGACGTCCGGAGCACCCACGCCGTACCCAAGCCGCAGTCCCGCGAGCCCGAACACCTTGGAGAACGTCCGCACCAGCAGCAGGTTGGGCATCGCGCCCGACCGCACCAGCGACAGGCAATCCACGGGGTCGTCGAGGAACTCCACGTAGGCCTCGTCCATCACGAGCAACACGTGGGGCGGCACGCCCGCCAGCAACCGGCTGACGTCCTCGCGCGACGTGAGCGTGCCGGTCGGGTTGTTGGGGTTCGCCAGGAACACCGCGCGCGTGGCGGGCGTGATGGCGCGAAGCATGCCGGGGATGTCCGCCTGGAACCCGTCCAGCGCGGGCACCGAGACGAGTCGCGCCCCGAAGAGGGCGGCCACGATGGGGTACACCGCGAAGCAGTACTGGGACACGACGACCTCGGAGCCGGGCCCCAGCAAGGCATGGCCGATGAACTCGAGGATCTCGTTGGAGCCGTTGCCGAGGATGATGTGCCCGGGCTCCACCCCGAGCTTCTCGGCCAGCCGATCCTTCACCCGGTGTGCGCTGCCATCGGGGTAAAGGTGCAATTGCGCCAGAACGGCCCGCATGGCCTCGAGGGCCATGGGCGATGGCCCCAGCGGGTTCTCATTCGAGGCCAGCTTCACCACCGTGGCCGGGTCCAGCCCATGTTCGCGGGCGACCTCCTCGATGGGGCGGCCGGGCACGTACACGGGCAGGGATTCCAGGTGGGGGACGAACGACAACGCGCTCTTCTGCATGCGCCCCGAGACTTCCCGCCCTCCTCCGGCGCGGCAAGTGCTCGATGCGATGGGCAGGGCCCGGGTAGGGTAACCCCATGCAAGCCCTCTGGATCCTCCCGTGCATCGCCGCGCTGGGCCTCGCTTGGCCCGCGCTTCGCGCCGCGCCCCTCCGTGACAAGACGCTGGTCGCGTGGGTGGCTCCCTCCAACCTCACCCAGCGCGGCGGGTCCGTCCTGACCTTGGACGACGCCCGTTCGCACTTTGACGGCATCGTCTTCGGAGAACTGACCGCCGCGACGTGGATGGCCGGGAGCGACACCTTCCAGCGAACGGAGCGGAACCAAGCGGGCTGGCCCGCCGAGACTGCCGGGCCAACGGAGATCGTCCAACTGGCCATCGTGTACCGGGGCAACACCGTCCGGATCCTCCGCAATGGCAGCGAGGTGGCTCGCCACGACATCGGGGCCGCCCATGAGTTCCCCGAGTCCAGCGTCGTCATCATGGGCCCGAGGCACGACGGCAACTCCGACTTCTTCGCGGGAGCGATCGAGGATGTGCGCGTCTATGACGTGGCGCTTTCGGCCGAGGACGTTGCGGGGCTGCGTCCGAACGAGGCAGGGGCGACGCGCCCTTGGGCTTGGTGGACGTTCGACGACGCGCGGGCGACCGAGAAGACAGGCCGCATGACCGGAACGCGGCTGGTGGGCGGCGCGCGCGTGGAGGGTGGCCGGCTGATCTTGAATGGGGAATCCGCCGCGCTGTTTGCGTCGGCGGACGACGCGCTTGCTGGACGAATGGCCAGCCGGTCGGAGGCCCGTTCGCGGGCGACCCCGCCGGAGGAATGGGTCCTGAACTACCACCTGATGCACCCGGGTGGCGATAGCCTCCCGGGCGACCCGAACGCGGCCTTCGCGCTCGATGGCACCTATCACCTGCACTACATCCTGGGCCATCCATGGCGCGGGCGTGGCTCGTTCTCGTTCGTGCACGTCACGAGCCCGGACATGCTGCACTGGACGTGGCAGCCCACCCAGCTCCAGCCGGCCTTCACGGGCCACGGCATGTTCAGCGGGACCGGGTTCCTGACGGCGGACGGTCGCCCGGCGGCCATCTATCACGGCGAATCCTCGGGCCGGAACCAGATCGCGATCGCCAAGGACCGATCCTTGTCCGGGTGGGAGCAGCCGTACCCGGTGGACGTGCGGAAGGCAGACGGGTCGCCAGAGGACATCCGGCATTGGGATCCGGACTGCTTTCGGATCGGGGACACGTACTACGCCATCTCGGGCGGGGAGAACCCGCCGTTGCTCAAGTCGAGGGACCTTCGCACGTGGACGAAGGTCGGGCCGTTCCTGCAACGGGACCTGCCGGACGTGGCGCGCGGCGAGGATGTGTCGTGCGCCAACTTCTTCCCGATCGGCGGCCGTTGGATGCTGCTGTGCATCTCGCACCACCTCGGCTGCCGCTACTACATCGGCGACTGGGACGCCCGGGCGGAGCAGTTCGTGCCTGCGCGGCATGGGCGCATGAACTGGCGGCGCGAGGGGCAGTCGCTGTTCGGGATGGGCTCGTGGCGCGTGGACTTCTTTGCGCCGGAGAGCCTGCTGACGCCGGATGGCCGCCGCGTGATGTGGGCATGGCTGGCGACGGTGGACCGGGACGACGGGGCGATGAGCCGGCTGACCTTGCAGTCGTTGCCGCGCGAGCTGGAGGTGCCCGCCGATGGCATCCTTCGGATTCGGCCGCTGCGGGAGATGGAGACGCTGCGGCACGACCCCATGGTGATGGAGGACATCGAGCTGAAGGATGTCTCGGGCGACCTCCGGCTGGACCGGACCCCGCCGGGGCGGAGGCTGGCGGAGCTGCCGGGCGAGTCCGTGGAGGTGCGGATCACGGTCCCGAGGGCCGAGGCGGAGCGGAAGCTGTTTGGCTGGACGTTGTTTGCGGACGGGAAGGGCGGGGGGCTGCCGTTGGTGGTGCGACCGGAGACGGGTGTGCTACGGCTGGGGACGACGGAAGCGCCGTTCGCGGTGGCAGACCTGCCGCCCGGAGAGGATCTCGTGTTGCGGGTGTTCATCGACCGTTACCTGGTGGAGGTGTTTGCGAACGACCGGCAGGCGATGGTGGCCTCGTTCCCGGGCTATGCGGGCCGGACCGCATTGAACGCCTTCACCGTGGGTGCGGCGACGCGGCTGGCCAAGGTGGAGGTGTGGAAGCTGAAGCCGACGAACCAAGGGTTTCGGGAGGCGCAGGTACGACGGGTATGGGAGCCGCGGCGCCAGTAGCGCGGGCCCGGGGGGACAAGGATCACGACCCGCGGATGGGCGACGCAGGCTCGTTGCGACGCGCCTCCTCGCCCGAGCGTGGGGGCGGGACGTTGAGCCGCCGATAGAGCCATGCCTCCAGGGGGCGCAGGGGCGCCAGCCACCGATAGAAGGGGGAGTACAGGAGGCGGAGCCGGACCAGGGAAAGCAGCATGTTCAGGGAGGTGCGCGCGTTGAGCGCCACCTTGGATCCGCTTTGGTCGGTCCAGATGGTGGGCACCTCCTGCACGGTGTAGCCCGCCCGGCGAAGCGAGAAGAGCAGGTTCACGTCGAAGGCAAGGTCCGCGAGGCGCAGGAAGGGCTGCACCCGTTCCACCGCCTCGCGTCGCATGACCTTTGCGCCGCATTGCGTGTCGCGGATGCCCATCCAGAAGAAGCCCTCCACGAAGGCATGGAACAATCGGCTGGCCACGCGACGGTCCTTGGCCTGGGCCACGTTCACCTGCGCGCCCTCGATCCAGCGCGAGCCAATCACGGCGTCGGCCTCGCCCCGGGCACATCGCAGGACGAGATCCAGGAAGGCCTCCGGCGGCGTCGCACCGTCTGCATCCACGTAGCCCACGAGGTCTGCCAAGGGCGCCAGCTTGAGACCCTCGATCAGCGCGCCGCCCTTCCCGATGGGCGCGGGGAAATCCAGGTGCGCGATGCTGAGGTGCCGGCGTTCCGCCTCGCGCACGACCCCGATGGTGTTGTCGCGGCAACCGTTGAGGATGACCACCAACTGAAAGCGCCCGGGATAATGGCGTGCGAAGTGCGCCGGGTACGCCTCCAGCACGGGGCCGATCCGTCCCTCCTCGTTGTAGGCGGGAATCAGCAACAGGACGCTGGGGGCGGTCGCGTTCAACCCGGGCAACCTAATGCCTTCGCCCCCAGAGCTGCCAGCCCGGCGAGCGACGGTATTCGTGTTGGCGTGGATCCCCTTGGGCCACGCGCGCAGGCACTGCCGGGCTGGAGGAAAGCCCGGGTGCGTTCAGCCGAGCTTGGCCAGGACGGTATCCGCGAGCGCCATGAACGCGTTCGCGGGCGCGCTGCCGGGTTGGCTGACCACCACGGGAATCCCGGCGTCGCCTCCCTGGCGGACGCCCATGTCGAGGGGGATTTCGCCCAGGAAGGGCAGGCCTCGGCGCTCGGCCTCGCGGCGGCCGCCACCCTCGCCAAAGACGTGGAGGCGGGTTCCGTCCGGGGCGTCGAGCCACGCCATGTTCTCGACGAGGCCGAGGATGGGGACCTGGACCTTTTCGAACATGGCGATGCCCTTGCGGACGACGCCGACGGAGGCTTCCTGCGGGGTGGTGACGACCACGCCACCATCCAGGGCCACGGTCTGGCAAAGGGAAAGCTGTGCGTCGCCGGTGCCGGGCGGGAGATCGACCACGAGGTAGTCGAGGTCACCCCAGTCCACCTGGGAGACGAATTGCTGGATGGTCTTCTGGATCATGGGGCCACGCCAGATCACGGCTTGGTCGGGCTCGAGGAGGAACCCCATGCTCATGAGCTTCACGCCATGGGCGGTGGGGGGGATCAGTCGCTCGTCCCCGGAGATCAGGGGCTTCTCCTGGACGCCCATCATGAGGGGGATGGACGGGCCGTAGATGTCCGCATCCATGAGGCCGACGCGCTGGCCCCGAAGCGCGAGGGCGCAGGCGAGGTTGACGGAGCAGGTGGACTTGCCCACCCCGCCCTTGCCGGAGGCGACGGCCACGACGCGTCGGATGCGCGGGTCCTTCTGGCGTTGGAAGACCCCGGCGGGTTGCGCGGCGGCTCCCTGCGGCGAGGGCACCTTGACCTGCACGTGTGCATCGGAGAGGCCGGGGAAGGCGTTGCGCAGCGCAAGGCGGGCGTCGTCGGCAATTTGGCGGCCCATGTCCGGGTTGGGCGATGTCAGCTCGATGAGGACGCCCACGGCCGTCCCGTCAATCTGGATCTCGCGGACGAGCCCGAAGGACACGATGTCGCGGCTGTAGCCGGGGTACTTGACGGAGCGAAGGACCTCGCGGACGGCGTCTTGGTTAAGGTTCACGGGAGCAACGAGGAAGGGCGGGGGGCGTGGTGGGACGTGGAAAACAAGAAAGCCGCGACATGCAATGGGCATGTCGCGGCGCTGGGGATCAGGGGGCGATCACGGCATCGCGGGCAGCGCACCGTGGGACGGTGCGTCCACGGACGCGATGGCATCCTTGCCCTTGCGGCCCTTGCCGTTGAGGGCGCGGAGGAAGGACACGATGGACTGAACCTGGTCGTCGCCGAGCTTTTGCCCGAGCTGGAGCCAGGCCATCTCGCGGACGGTATCCGCGAGCGACTTCATGGCACCGTCGTGAAAGTACGGGGCAGTGAGGGCCACGTTGCGCAGCGCGGGGACCTTGAAGACATGCAGGTCCTCCTCCTCCTTGGTGATCTCGATGCGGCCCTTGTCGGCCAGGTTCTTATACGGGTTGACGGCCCCGACCTTGCGGAAACCGTTGCCGCCGATGGCGGGGCCGTTGTGGCAGGTCGTGCAACCGACGGAGATGAAGGTCTCCAGGCCCTTCTGCTCTGCGGCGGATAGGGCCTTGTCGTTGCCCTTGAGGAAGTCATCGAAACGGTCGTGGGTGACGAGGGTTCGCTCGAAAGCGGCGATCGACTTGGCGAGGTTGTCGTAGGTGAGCGGCGACGCCTGGTCAGGGAAGGCCTTTGCGAAGTCCCTCTTGTAGGAGGGAATGCCCGAGAGCTTCTCGATGACGGCGGCCTCGCTGGGCATCGCCATCTCGCCGGGGTTGAGGATGGGGCCCTTGGCTTGAGCTGCGAGATCGGCAGCGCGCCCGTCCCAGAACTGGGCGAGGTGGAAGCCGGCGTTGAGGGTGGTGGGCGAGTTGCGCCCGCCGCGCTTTCCGAACGCTCCGGGCGAGGTGGGCTCCAGGTCCACGCCCGACTTGCCGCCATCCACTTGGTGGCACGAGTTGCAAGACTGGCTGTTGTTCGCGGACAGCCGCTTCTCGAAGTAGAGCTTCTTGCCCAATGACACGAGCGCCGGGGTGTCGTTCTCGGCTCCGGGCATCTTGTCGGGAAGGGGCGCGAGGACCTCGAGGGCCTTCTTTCGGAGATCGGAGGGCGACTGGGCGACCACGGTGGTCGCGGCGGCCGCAAGAACGGACAGGAACAGGATTCGCTTCGTCATGCCCGGTAGAGTGTTGCAACTCGGCCAACGCGCAACCGTGGGAGTTCGCATGCTTCGAGTGCCGCGATGAAAACGACTCCGCCGAAACCGCAAAAGGCATCCCATGCATCCCGACTACCGGGGCGTTGCCAGGCTCCCGCCTCCGCACAACTCCCGTCGGAAATCCGCCATGCTCTGGACCTTCATCGCCAGCTGGGCCAGTCGCATCAGCTCGGAGCCATCGGACAACGTCTCGATCGCCTGGAGCGTCGCGTCATCGCAAGGGCCGAAGCGCGTTGTTAGGATTCCCAAGAGCAGCTCCCGCGCGGCAGCGCAGCGACCTTCTTGAAGGCCCTCCTGCCGACCCTCCTCGCGGCCTTCCTCGCGGCCTTCCTCCCACACCACCGGCTCGTAAGGACTCCTCATCGTCTCGTGCATGGCTTCCTCCTGCTTCCTGACTTCCTTCCGCAAAGCTACCTCCAACTCTCTCGGCAACGCCAGCAGCCCGTGCACCACCCGCATCACCCGCACCGAGTCCTCCCACCCAAGCCCCGCACCCTGC
>JBJSZF010000282.1:0-1967 GCA_046090125.1 Verrucomicrobiota bacterium | reverse complement strand
CGCGTCCCTGCGCACCCCCACGCGCCACCGCCCCGCCTTCCCCCAGCACCCGGCACCCATAGCAACAATACGGCTCCCCCTCCCGCACCACCCCCCCGCAATACCCACAAGCTCCCATGGCCACCCGCTCACCCCGCACGTCCATCAGGTCCATCGCGTCCATCGCGTCCATCGCGTCCATCGAGTCCATCCGTCCATTCCCCATTCCCCATTCCCCCTCCCAGATTTCCTCTTGGAATCCCGCATCCCAGCCGCTTCAAACTCTTGCACATCGCCCCATGAAAAATACAGGTCGCCATACCAGGGCGTTTACGCTCATCGAGCTTCTCGTTGTCATCGCCATCATCGCCATCCTCGCCGGCATGTTGCTCCCGGCCCTCGGCAAGTCCAAGTCCAAGGCCCAGGGCATCGCCTGCATGAACAACCTCCGGCAAATGGGCGTGGCCTTCAAAATGTACCCGGACGACAACCGGGACTGGCTCGTCAAGCCCGGCAACAGCGGCACCGAGCTGTACTCTTGGGTGCAAGGCTGGATCGACTTCAACCCCAGCAATTCCGACAACACCAACGTCACCCAGCTCCTCGACCGCCGGAAGGCCGCCTTCGCCCCCTACCTCCCGAGCGCCGCCGCCTACAAGTGCCCCGCCGACCGTTCCTCCGTCACCATCCGCGGCACCCGATTCCCCCGCGTCCGTTCCATGGGCATGTCCCAGGCCATCGGCGGCCCCGGCGGATGGCTCCAGCCTGGCGGCATGAACGACAACCAGAAGAAGTACAAGGTCTTCCTCAAGGAGTCCGACCTCGGCGTCCCTGGCCCCGCCAACGTGTACGTCCTCCTCGACGAGCACCCCGACTCCATCAACGCTGGCGGCTTTGCCAACACCATGGTCGAGAAGGCCTCCAGCGCCACGATCGTGGACTTCCCCGCCAGCTACCACAACGGCGCGGCCGGCATCAACTTCGCCGACGGCCACTCCGAGATCCGCAAGTGGGTCGATCCCCGCACCAAGCCCCCCGCCAAGTACAATAACACCCTCCAGCTCAACGTCCCCAGCCCCAACAACAACGACATGGTCTGGCTCTCCGATCGCACCACCGTCGCCAACTAGCCCCCTTCGCCCTTCATCCCTCACCCTTCGCCCTTCATCCCTCACCCTTCCACCTTCATCCCTCCCCATGAACACCCGCGCCCCTCGCCGCTCCGTCGGCTTCACCCTCATCGAGCTGCTCGTGGTGATCGCCATCATCGCCATCCTCGCGGGCATGCTCCTCCCCGCCCTCAGCAAGGCCAAGTCCAAGGCCCTTTCCACCGCCTGCATCAACAACCTGCGCCAGATGGGGATTGCCTCCCGCCTCTACGCCCAGGATCACCAAGGCAAGTTCCCATGGACCTTCACCCTCGTCGGCAACCAGCAAGACCGTAAGTCTTGGTACAACTACCTCGTGCCCTACCAGCAGACGAAGAAGATCCTCCTCTGCGCCGTCCGCCCCAAGAAGGTCATGGTCAAGGCCACCGGCTCCCCATTCCTTGTCCCCGCCGACGCCGAGACCGCCTATCCCGTCGATGGCACCATCGGCAACTACGCTGCCAACTTCCGCCTCGGCGGTTGCTGGTGGCCCTCCACCTGGGAGGTCAAGGGCATCACCGAGGAATCCGTCCGCAACCCCTCCGGCACGGTGTACCTGTGCGACGGCGGCGTCGCCGCCGCCAACAACCGGGATCCCCAGAAGTCCGTCACCCCCGCCTCCAAGCGGAAGCCCGGCTGCTGGATCGTGCATGACCCCGGCAACGACGCCCCCTGCACCGGCTGCGTATCGTCCCCGGATGACCCCAACTGGGGCGGACCCGACCCCCGCCACGACCAACGTTCCAACATCCTCTTCGTCGATGGACACACCGAATCCCTCCGCCCCCTCCAGTGGTACTACGCCGGCACTCCCTACCTCGACCCCGCCCGCGGCGGCCC
>JBJSZF010000281.1:0-3047 GCA_046090125.1 Verrucomicrobiota bacterium | reverse complement strand
CCGACGTTCCTGGTCCCTCGGGCTTCATGTGTCAAAGGGCAGGAGCAACCGCGTCAGCGCGTAGTCCAGCAACAAGATCAGCACGATGGAGTTCGTCACGGCCTTCGTCACGGACCGGCCCACGCCCCGCGGGCCGCCGCGCGTCTGCAAGCCGTGGTGGCAGCACACCGTCGAGACCGCGACCCCGAACACGACCGCCTTGAGCAGCCCGTGAAGGATGTCATGAGGCTCCAGCATCTCGCGCAGGTTGGAGAGGAAGGTCGAAATGGGCACCGCCACGTCCTGGTTGAACGCGGCAATCACCGCCCCGCCCATCCATCCCACCAGGTTTGCAAAGATCACCAGGCACGGCAGCGCGATCGTGAAGGCCAGCACCCTGGGCAAGACCAGGAACTCCACCGGCGAGATGTTCATCGTCCGCAACGCATCCACCTCCTGGTACACGTGCATCGAACCCAGCTCCGCCGCCATTGCCGACCCAATCCGCCCCGCCAGCAGGATGGCCGTCATCACCGGGGCCAGCTCCTTGCACAGCGACAACCCCACCAGCCCGCCCAGTTGCGATCCCAGTCCCCGCTCCACCAGCACCGTCCCCGCCTGCAACGACATCACGCCGCCAATGAAGAACGACAGCAACGACGCCATCAGCAGGCTCGCGTTGCCAATCTCGTGCAGGTGCTCCGCAAAGGCCCTCCTTCGCCTTCCCGCACGGGGCAGCGCCGCCACCACCCGCCCCAGCAGGACCAACATGATTCCCAAGTCTCGAAACATCTCAGCGTCCCCGCGATTGAACCACCCCCGCCCACCGGGGGCCACCCGCGATTGACGCCTTCTCCGCGCCCGTCGCGGCCTGGGCTCCCTTCGCCCCGCCTCCCAGCGTCAGCCCCAAAACCTTCCACGATCGCCCGCCGCCATCCCGACGGGTCTGAACGAGGCCAAACAACGCCGAGGACCGCGTCTCGGCCCCCGCACGCTCCCGCCGCCACAGGTTCCACAACAGCGACTGCGACGCCTTGCCGCGCACGGGGTCCGACTCGCTCCGCCACACCGACCACAGCGGCGAGTACAGGCGCTCGATGCTCTTGTTGCCCGGCATGGCGGGCTCCACTGGAGCCAGCACTTGCAGGCGCGTCTTCCCATCCGCTTGCTGACGCCACGTGAACAACGGCCACAACGCCCGCCGCCTCAGCGCGCGTCCCGTCGTCGTGTCCTCCTCCCGCGTGGACGCGTATCCCATGAACAAAATGCGGAACCGCTCCCGGTCCAGCGTGCCCGACTGAAGCCGCCGATGCGTGTACACGGGCCACAGGACGAAGTCGCTCTGCTGCGTCGCGTTCGTCGCCTTGCCCCAAAAGGGGAAGACGCGGTTCGAGTGCCGCCCGGGACCGCGCGCATGGCCGAGGAACGGCCACGGATACGCCCATTCCTCATACCGCGCCGCCCGGTTCGTCCGATGGCTGAAGCCCATCCACCACGTGTGGTCCATCTCCGGCGACCGCGTCCTCAGGTGCCACGGGAACGCAAACAGGTTCGTCGTCGGGTTCGGCCCGCCCAGCCCCGCCTTCTCCGACAACAGGAACGGCCATGCCGCAAACTTCAACGTGTGCCCCGGCACCACCTCGGCCTCGTCCAGCGAGTTCGTGCGGATCGTCGCCGCCTTCTTCTGCGCGCCTACCAAGGGCCACACCTGCCACCCCCGCGTCCCCGCCCCGCTGCGCACGTGGAACACCGGAAACAGGATGTTCCTCGTCACCATTCCACGCTTCGTGCTCTCCACCCATAACGGCGGCAACACGAACTTTACCTCGTCCCGGAACAGCCGGTTCCGCACCCGCCCGTAAAACGGGATCACCGCGAGGTAGTCGTTCGTGCCGCTCGCGCTCCGCTGCTCGAAGTACAACGGGAACAACGTCCGGCGCCGCTTCACGTCCCCGTCCACCGTCGCCCCGCCCGACCACCGCAGCATCTGCAACACCTGGACCTGCCACTCCGTCCCAAAACGGTCGTACGTGGACAACGGGAACAACACGTCCCACTCGTCGCGGTCCGCCACGGGGTCCCACTCCCTCGAAACCAGCGGAGCCAGCCGCCACGCGTGCACGCCGTCGGACTCCTGCTCCGCCCAGAGCGGACCCGCCGCCTCGAACCCTTCACCCGGCCCCAACGCCAGCGACACATCCGAAAACAACGGCCCAAACGCCCGCCATCCTCCGGACGAAGGATCGTTCGTGGAGGCCAGCGCCGGACCCGCCCACAACGAAGCCAGGACCGCCGCAGCAACCGTCTTGAACAGAGGAACGCGCAAGGCCGGGAACGCTTGCGAAGGCCGCCCATCGAAGCAAGCCGCGAGGAAAACCCCTCTCATGACTCAACCTCCGTCCCTCCGCCCTCACCCTTCATCCTTCCCCCTTCACCCTTCCCTCTCTTCCCGCCCCAGCAGCCGTTCCATGTACGCCACGTCCAACCAACGCCCGAACTTGAACCCCACTTGCCGAAACAACCCCACCCGCTCGAACCCGAACCTCGCATGCAACCGGATGCTGGCCTCGTTCTGCGCGTCGATCACCGCCAACACCGCCCGCAAGCCCTGCGCCTCCGCCGCCTCCATCAATGGCCCCAGCAGCCGCGCCCCCACCCCGCGCCCGCGCCAGGCCTCCGCCACGTACACCGAGTTCTCCGCCGTGAACCGATACCCCACGCGGTCATGGAACCGATTCAACGCCGCCCACCCCACCACGGCTCCGGACGCATCCTCCGCCACCAACACCGCATACCCATCGCGCTCGTGCGCGTCGAACCACTCCACCCGATGCGCCAACGTCCGGGGCTCGTAGTCATACGACGCCGTCGTGTGCAGCACCGCGTGGTTGTAGATCGCCAGGATCCCCTCGCAATCCTCGCGCCGCGCCCTCCGAACCCTCACCTCGTCGCTCATCCCCCGCATCCTCCCCAACCCCACCCGCCCCCACAACCCTCCCCTGCCCGCCCCTCGCCCCTCGCCCCTCGCTCCCCGCTCCCCGGTCCCCGCTCCCCGCACGGCGCTTGCC
>JBJSZF010000280.1:0-2005 GCA_046090125.1 Verrucomicrobiota bacterium | reverse complement strand
CGTACAACGACGGGTACCGCCGCCACCACGGCGGGCGCGCCTCCAATGTCCCTGGGCCGCCGTGTTCCCCCATGGTCAGCCCCCCACCGCCGAGTAGCGGCGCACTCCCCGGCTCCAAACGCAGCGCAGCAGCACGAATCCCAGCACTACCCACCCCGCCTGCATCGCCAAGCCCCGGCCCAGTGCCTCGCCCTCCACGCGCCCCAGGTATACCCCCACCGGGAAGTGCAATAGGTACGGGTACGGCGTCAGCATGAGGAGCCGCGACAGCCACGTTGGCAGGATGTCGATGGGGAACACATGCCCGCTGGCGATGTATTCGAGCGCGAACTGGATGAAGATGAACGTGCTCACGTCCAGCACCCAGAACGCCAGCAACGCCATCGTGCACGCGATCAGGAATTGCAGCGCGGCGGCCATGGCCACGGACGCCACGAACGCGGCCGCCGCCAAGCCGGACGCGGGCGCGGCGAGGTGCTCGCGCATGGCGAACAGGAAGAGCCCCACGGGCACGAGGGCGACGGCGGTGTACACGGCGCGCCCGGACAGGTAGAGCCAGAAGCGGTACGCGAGGTAGTTGATGGGCCGCACCAGGAACTGGCTGATGTTGCCGTCCTTGATGTCCGCCGCCACCTGCCAGTCGTCCTCCGCCACCGCCGTGAACGCGTCCACCAGCGTGACCAGCAGGTAGTAGCTGATCATCTGCGACAACGCGTAGCCGCCGACCTCGGCCCCGGCCTTGCCGGCGAAGACCGCGCGCCACAGGTACAGCGTGCCCGCCAAGGGAACGAGCCCGACGGTCGCGCGGAACAGGAAATTGACGCGATAGACGAGCGTGTTCTGGACGCCGATGCGGAGGACCTGGAGGTACTTCCCCATGAAGCCCGGCGCGTCGCCCCGCGCGTCAGTACGGCAAGGGGAACCGCGCGGTCAGCTCGCGCACTCGGGCCTTCACCCGGTGCGCCGTGTCGGGGCTGGCAATGTCCAGCAGCACCTCGCTGATCATGTCCGCGATGGCCGCCATCTCGGGTTCCTTCATGCCGCGCGTGGTGACGGCGGGGGTGCCGAGCCGGACGCCGGAGGCCTCGAAGGGCGACCGGGTCTCGAAGGGGATGGTGTTCTTGTTCGTGGTGATGCCGGCCTCGTCCAAGGCGAGCTGCGACTGCTTGCCGGTGAGGCCGCGGGCGCCCACGTCCACGAGCATGAGGTGGTTTTCCGTGCCGCCCGAGACGAGCCGGAAGCCATTGCGCTTCATGCCATCGGCCAGGGCGACGGCATTGCGCACGACCTGCTGCTGGTACTCGCGGAAGCCGGGCTGCAAGGCCTCGTGGAAGCAGATGGCCTTGGCGGCGATGACGTGCATCAAGGGGCCGCCCTGGATGCCGGGGAACGCCTGGGAATCGATGGCCTTGGCGTACTTCTCGCGGCACAGGACCAGCCCGCCGCGCGGCCCGCGCAGGGTCTTGTGGGTGGTGGTGGTGACGAAGTCCGCGTGCGGCACCGGGCTGGGATGCACGCCCGCCGCCACGAGGCCGGCGATGTGCGCGATGTCCGCCAGGAGGTAGGCTCCCACCTCCCGCGCGATGGCCCCCATGCGCTCGAAGTCGATCACGCGTGGGTAGGCCGACGCCCCCACGGTGATCATCCGGGGCCGGTGCTCCCGCGCCATCTGCGCGAGCTGGTCGTAGTCGATGCGTTCGTCGCCTTGGCGGACGCCGTAGTGGACGATCTCGAAGAACTTGCCGGAGAAGTTCGCCTTGTTGCCGTGCGTCAGGTGCCCGCCGTGCGACAGGTCCATCGTCAGCATCTTGTCGCCGGGCTTCAGCATCGAGAAGTACACGGCCATGTTGGCTCCCGATCCCGAGTGGGGCTGGACGTTGGCGTGCTCGGCGCCGAACAACTGCTTGGCGCGGTCGATGGCAAGTTGCTCCGCCACGTCCACATGCTCGCACCCGCCGTACCAGCGCCGTCGCGGGTAGCCCTCGGCGTACTTGTTGGTGAGGAC
>JBJSZF010000279.1:0-3087 GCA_046090125.1 Verrucomicrobiota bacterium | reverse complement strand
ACTTCATCGTGCAGGACGGCGTGGTGCCGCGGCAGCGGCTGGGCGAGGCGTTGCGCCGGATCCAGGGGATGTCGCGCGACGCAGGCCTGCGCGTCGCCAACGTGTTCCACGCGGGGGACGGCAACCTGCATCCGTTGATCCTGTTCAACGGGCGCGAGCCGGGTGCGCTGGGGCGGGCGGAGGCGTTGGCCGGGGCGATCCTGCGCATGTGCGTCGAGATGGGCGGCTCCATCACGGGCGAGCATGGCGTCGGCGTGGAGAAGCGGGAGTACCTGCCGGAGATGTTCGGGCCGGACGAGATGGACGCGATGCGGCGGCTGCGGGCGGCGTTCGACCCGCTGGGGATCGCGAACCCGGGCAAGATGCTGGCCACGGGCGAGGCCCCGTCGTTGCGACAAGGCGGGCTGCATCCGCTGGAACGGGCCGGGGTGATTTCGCGCGAATGAACGTGGAGGTTCCAACGACGACGGCGGAGTTGGCGGAGGCCGTGCGGTCGCACGAGCGGGTGGCGTTCGAAGGGGGTTGCACGAAGCCAGCGTTGATCGGCACGCGACGCGTGCGCATCTCGACAAAGGCATTGCGGGGCGTGGTGGAGTACGACCCCGCCGAGTTCACGTTCACGGCGCTGGCGGGCACGCCCGTCGCCGATGTGGTGGCGATGTTGGCGGAGCGCGGACAGCACCTGCCGTTCGATCCCATGTTGGTGGCGTCAGGATCGACGCTGGGCGGATTGGTGGCGTCGGGGGTGTCGGGCCCGGGACGGCTTCGCTTTGGGGGCGTCCGGGACTTCATCCTGGGCGTGCGGATGGTGGATGGGCTGGGCCGGGTGCTGCGCATGGGCGGCAAGGTGGTGAAGAACGCGGCGGGGTTTGACGTTCCGAAGTTCATGGTGGGCAGCCATGGCCGGTACGGGGCGTTGGCGGCGGTGACGTTCAAGGTGTTCCCAAGGCCACAAGCGCGGCGGACGCTGCGGCTTCGGACATCGGGGATGGGGGACGCAGCGCGGATCCTGTGCGAGGCGGCGCGGTCGCGGTTTGACTTCGAGGCGTTGGACGTGTGGCCCGGCGGGCCGGACGTGATCGCGCGGCTGGCGGGGCCGGTGGAGGCCTTGGATCCCATGGCGGCCGAGGCATTGGCGCGGTGGCCTGGGCAGGTGCTGACGGACGACGAGGCGGACGCGCGATGGGCTGGGTTGCGGGAGTGGGACTGGGTGCCCGTGGGGCACGCCGTGGCGCGCGTGCCCTTGACGCCTTCGTTGGCGGCGGGGTTGGCGAGCCATGCGCGGTCGTTTCACCTGATGGGTTGCGCGAGCGTGGCCTTGGTGGCGCTGGAGAATGACGGCGAGCGGGAACAACTGGAGGGGTGGATGCGCACGGAGGGCGTGGAGGGCGTGTTGCTGAGAGGGGAAGGCCACCGGTGGCTGGGTGCGCGGCGCGTGATGGCGGTGGAGGATGCGGTGCGCGCGGCGCTGGATCCCGGGGGGAGGTTCGCGGCGGAAATGGACGGTGATGGACGCGATGGACCGGATGGACTCCATGGACATGGACGGAAGATCGTGAAGGGAGGGGGATAGCGCATGTTGCACGAGATGGATGTTGGGAAGGCCGGGGCGATGGGACCGGCGATGGCGCGGGCGGTGGAGGCGTGCGTGCATTGCGGGTTTTGCCTCGCGGCATGTCCCACGTACCGGGAGCTCGGCCAGGAGATGGATTCGCCGCGGGGGCGGATCGTGTTGATGAAGGAGGTGATGGAGGGGCGATTGACGGCGGAGGCAGCGCGCCCGCACGTGGATCGTTGCCTGGGTTGCCTTGCCTGCGAGCCCGCGTGCCCGAGCGGCGTGCCGTACCGCGACTTGATCAGCCCGTACCGCGCCACGGTGGGCGCGGGGGCCGGGGCCTCAGGATGGGAGGCGGCACGCCGCGCGTTGATGCGTTGGACGTTGCCGTACCCGGGTCGGTTTCGGTGGGCAGCGCGCCTTGCGGGCGTGGTAAAGGCATTCCGGGCGCTGATGCCGTCCGCGCTGCGCCCGATGCTGGAGCTGGTGCCGGGGCGGTTGCCATCGGAGGTGGCGTTGCCGGAGCGGACGCCGGCGCTCGGGGAACGACGGGCGCGGGTGGCGTTGCTGGCGGGATGCGCGCAGCAGGTGCTGGACCCGGACATCAACGTGGCAACGATCGACGTCCTGGCACGGAATGGCGTGGAGGTTTGGGTGCCCCGGGGTCAGGGATGCTGCGGGGGATTGTCGTGGCACACGGGCGACCTCGCGGGGGCGCGAGGGTTTGCACGGCGCAACCTGGAGGCGTTCGGGGGCGCGGTGGACGCCGTGCTGACGAACGCGGCGGGGTGCGGGTCGGCGATGCAAGAGTACGCGTTGATGCTGGCCGGGACGGCGGACGAGGGACGCGCGCGGGAGCTGGCGGGGCGGACGATGGACGTGAGCGTGTTTCTGGCGCGGCTGGGGTTGTTCGAGCGTCCGATGGGCTGGGAAGAGCCGGTGCGCGTGGCCTACCACGACGCCTGTCATCTGGCGAACGCCCAGGGCGCGCGCGCGGAGCCGCGATCGTTGCTGGCATCCATTCCGGGGCTGGAGTTGGTGGAGGTGCCGGACGCGCACCTGTGCTGCGGGAGCGCGGGGACGTACAACGTCGAGCAACCGGCGATTGCTTCGTCGCTGGGACGGCAGAAGGCGGCGGCGATCCGCGAGACGGGGGCACGCGTGGTGGCCTCGGGGAACATCGGTTGCCTGACGCAGATTCGGCTGCACGGGGCGGGCTTGGAGGTGCGGCACACGATGCAGGTGTTGCGGGACGCGTATGAGGGCCGACGGCCCGGGGATGGGAGGGCCGGGCGATGACGTGGTCGCAGAACTACGATCCGCTGGGTGGGCTGGGGTGGTCGGCGTTGGTGGCGTCGTTGCCGGTGGTGACGTTGCTGGGGTTGCTGGCGTGGTTTCACGTCCGGGCGCACGTGGCGGCGCTGGCGGGGCTCGCGGTGGCATGGGTGACGGCGACGTGGGTGTACGGGATGCCGGCGAAGCTGGCGGGGTTGTCGGCGTTGAACGGGGCGATGTTTGGGTTGTTCCCGATC
>JBJSZF010000278.1:0-2475 GCA_046090125.1 Verrucomicrobiota bacterium | reverse complement strand
TGTCGGCGAGTGTCCAAAAGGAGACTCGTTGCGGGAGCAAAAGGAGACTGGGTCAGAGCGTGTACTTCCCGAGGACCTCAGGCCATCGGTTTGCGGGCGGTGCTGGGGGCTCGGTGACGACCCAGAACTGACGGCCCGGGTGGTGGATGATGCCCATGGTCTTGCGAAGGGTTGGGGCGATGGCCCAACTGCGGCCCTCGAAGTCCACCTGATTGTCCGTGTTGCGGCGGCGGCGGTAGTGAAGCGCGAGGTGCAGGTCGAGCAACGCCGTGCTGGGGACGGGCTGCATGGCCGTCATGCCATCCTGCAAGGCCTTGTCTCATCGGTCGTTAGGGGACATACCCGTGGTCCTGCAGACGGTGCGGTTGAGGTGGTCGATCTCGCCTTGGAGGACCACCTGCGCATGGGCAAAGGACTGCACCCTCTCGTGCCCGAGGAGCGTCACGACGCGTCCCTGCAAGGTGCCGAAGCGGCGCTCGATCTTGCCCTTGGCCTGCGGGCTCGGCGCCACGAGATGACGGACGCCCAAGGCGGTCAGGGACCGCTGGAACTCGCTTTTGGGATCGCGTCCCTCGGCCGTGGACTCGTGGCCGAAGAGGGCTAGGCCATCGGTGTAGAGGGCTATGGGAAGGCCCATGCGGAGGAAGACGGCGCGGAAGTGCTCGAAGTGGGCCCAGGTGGTGTCGGAGTGGACGAAGGTGGCGGCGACGTACTTGCGGGAGTGGTCGTCGACGGTGAGGAGGAGGGTCTGCTTGGAATCCGCCGGCCACCAGGGATGGATGGAGGAGTCGTGCTGCCAGAGCTCGCCGATCCGTGCGCGTTCCCAGCGGCGCCGCGGGCTGGGCTTTGGGGCGTGTTGGTGGAGCAGGCCTGGGTGGTGGGCGCGGGCGTGGGCGGCGACGGAGCTGCGATGGCGGGTGAAGTCGTGGCGGCTGGCGATTTGGTCGGCGATGAGTTGGAAGTTGGGGGCCTCAGGACGGGCCAGGAAGGCGGCCAGAACCGCCTGGACGGCCTCGGGCCATAGCGGGAGGTGGTTGCCGCCGGAAACGGCCGTGACGGGCTTCCTGTTGAGGTGACGACGACGGAGGCGGAAGAGGTGGGAACGACTGATGCCGAGACGGGAGGCGGGCTCGGATGCGTCGAGGGCACCGGCGTTGAAGTCGTCGAGGGTGCGATGGATGAAGTCCCGGGTCAGGCGGTGGCCGATCTGGCGCTGTTTTTCATGGTGAACTTCAAGCGCCGCGCCAGCCCCCGGGGGCTACCTGATGGGGGAGTCTCCTGTTGCTCCAACCCCAACAGGTTTAGTTGCGGGATGGACGCGGCATGTCGGTGGTCGCGACGGCGCGGTCCCCGCCATGCGGCGGGAGCCCCGGGGGGGCGTGACGTGGGTGGCCACAAGGCCCATGCCATGCGGCCTCACGGCACGCTTCGTGCGCGATAGAAGCGGCGGGCGGCCCGGGGCGCAGTGGCATCTTGGATCTCCAGCGTCCCGTCCGGGCTCGTGGCCGTCCCGCGCGCCACCTCGGACCAAAGCCGGAGGTCGGCGGACTGCTCCACCACGTAGGAGACGCCGGGCTCTCCGAGCACGCGCAGGAGGACGGGGCCGGTGGTCAACTGGCCGACGTAGCGCATGACGGGCGGGATGTCCTCCAGCGGAAGGGCCGTCAGCTTGTAGTCGTCAAAGACCATGAAGTTGTCGCCGGGCTTGCCGGGGCGGCGGACGACCCACACGGCGTCCATCTCGTTGAGGTCGAGCTTGGCCCCGCGAGTGGTGATGGGTTGCGCGTCGATGACGAGGGCTCCGTTGACCTCGGCCCACCAGCGGTTGCGGGCGAGGTTCATGGTGACGACGAGGTCGTAGGGCTCCATCGGCGCGAACGACCAACCGGTGGGGCGGAAGCCGAAGGAATCGTCGAGGACGTATTGGATGGCCTGGGCGTCGTTGTCGAAGTCGATGCTGAAGAGCCGTTCCTCGCGGCTGTTGTAGGCGCTCCAGCGGAAGTCGTCGAAGTAGGGCGCGTTCGTCGTCGAGTCGAAGACCATCAGGCTGACCCGGAACGTGACGAGCGGCAGGGGCCCGCCGGCCGGCGACAGGCCCACGGGCCGGAACACGTTGAGGACGTCGTTGGTTTGCGAGGGCGGGCTGAAGCCCACGTAGGCGACCTGGCCGTTGAAGCCGTCGATGGGCCCCGGCAGGACGCCGTTCCCGCCCGACCCGATGGCGACCCATCCGTTTTGGCCGGCGAGGTCCTTGTTGACGTCGTAGCCCTCGAAGCGCTCGAAGCCGGTCTCGAACACGACGCGTTCGCCGGCCAACAGGCGAAGGCCCAGCAAGGCCATCGACGCCCAGGCCGCCAGCAAGCGAAGGCACGCGTTCATCGCGGGTTCGGGGGGCTCGATGAGATTCAGCGCTCCGAGGGACCTCCGCGGCCGGGGGCCGGGCGCGGTGCCTCGGGCCGGTAGGACGGCGCGGGC
>JBJSZF010000277.1:0-7746 GCA_046090125.1 Verrucomicrobiota bacterium | reverse complement strand
GGCGCGTTTGTGGGCAACGCTTGGACGACGACCGCCACGGGCGCCGACGTGGATCGCGAGGGGAAGCGATCTGACGCAACGGCCGTCCAAAGGCTCGTGCCTGCGGGACGATTTGTGGACGTCCAACGGTACGGACGTTGCATCACGTCGCCCACCCAGCGGCCGTCCTCGAAGAAGGACACGCGGTCGATGACTCCAGACTGCGAGCGGACGGCGGCTTGGAGGGTGATGGCGTCGCCCGCGATCTGGGTTGAGTTCGCGTCCACCCACGTCAGGTCTACGAAGGGTGGTTGGTGGCTGATCTGCGTTTGGACGGCGGGGTTGGGCTGGAGCAGGAACGCCCGGGGCGTCGGGTCACCGGCCGTGCGTTGCCCGACGCCAACGATTTGCCCGGCATCGTTCATCGCCAGCGCCGCCTGCAGCAGCCATCCGGAGCCCGGCGGCACCAGCGTGTTCAGGTCATGCGTTTGGTTCGTCGCCCACAGGAACGCGCGCCCGCTCGCGCTGCCCACCACGCGCCGCAGGCGATCCACCGCCGCCGGTTCCACGCCGCCGATGCCGAGGTCGCGGATCACCGCCACGCCGTCCTCGGTCCACAGCGCGCCCTCGACCCGAGAGGACGCGTCCATGCGCACCCCCGCCACGGCCCCGGACGCATGGATGGCCGTCGCGCGGCTCACCGGGAAGCCCTCCAGCCCGGGCAACGCCTCGACGACGCCCGCCGCGTCCCACTGCACCGCCTTCGCCTCGCCATTTCGGAAGCTCCAGCCCACCACCACCCCGGCGTCGTTGATCCCGAAGGCGTCGCTCTCCTCGTGCCCCGGCAAGGTCCCGAGGTCACGCAGCACGCCGTCGGCAAATCGCACGGCTCTTCGTCGCCGTGTCTCCGTCATGCCCCAGCCCACCGCCACGCCGCGCCCGTTCAACGCCCGCACGCCCGTCTCGGACACCACCGTCGAGAGGAACGGCAAAGCCCGGAAGGAACCCCCTCGGTAAAACGCCGACTTCATCCCGTCGCGGACCGCCACCGTTTGGTCATCCGCGATGGCCACCGCCTGCGTCAGCCCAACCCAACGCAACGGCGTGACCACGCCTGCCACGTCCAGGAATGAATCGTCGCGCGTGAAGCCCACGATGTCGCCCCGGGCATTGATCCCGGTTGCCCCGCTGTCCGTGCCTGCGGCCGGTCCCACGTCCACCACGTCGAAGGGCGCCGGCGCGGGCAATACTTCGAGGCATCTTGGGCTCGTCACCGTGACACGCCCGTCCGCGTCCCATGCCGCAACCGCCAGGCACGCAGGCCCGGCCACCGTCGGAACCCACGTCATCCGGAACGGCGCGGCCGTCGCCGTGGCCACCACGACGTGTCCCACCCGGAATTCCACCCGCGTCACCGGGCCCTCGGCGTCCGTGGCGTCCACGGACCATTCCAACGGCGTCCCGACGCGCGGCTGCACCGCGACTGGGTCAGGCACGTTCCAACGCACGACGGGCGCGGTTCCTTGCGGCTCCGGCACGGAGGTGGGCGTGGCCAGGAACGCCATGGTCCGCCATGTGGCCGGGTCCACGGCGATGCCCGCGACCTGCCCGGCATCGTTGACTGCAACGGCGCGTCTCAACTGCAGGTTGCCCAGCCCATCGACCAGGCCGTTCAAGTCATGGGCGACGCCGTCCTTCCACAGCATCGCGCGGTCGCTGACGCCGGAGCCCGTCGGCCGCCCCCATCCTACCACCGTGCCGCCCGCGTTGATGGCCGCCGCCGTCGCGTTGTGCCCCGGCAAGGTCCCCAGCACGCGCACCTCGCCCTGGTCCCACATCACGGCTCGGCGCTCGGGATCCGACTCTCCCACCACGCCTACGATCTGCCCGGCCTCGTTGATGCCCCATGCCTCGGATGCCTCCAACGACAACGTGGTGAAGAACCCATCGTCCCAAAGGAACGCCCGCGACGGCTCGCGCAACGCGCGTCGCCAGCCCACCACGCGCCCGCGCCCATCGATGTCGCGCGCCTCGCCCTCGTCGTCGCCCAGGGCCTCTGGCGCGCCCGCGCCCCGCCAGAGGAACGGGCGCGAAGGCTCGATGCCAGGACGCGTCGCGCCCACCGCATGGCCTTGGGCACTCATGGCCCGCGGAAGAACGGCGAGGCCCGACGCCTTTCTTACCCCCCCCTGCGCGTCGAGCAGGAACATCCCATTCCACCCCGGATCCCCCACCGTCGCCAGGCCGAGCACCGTCCCCGACCCGTTGATGTCCCACGCCTCGGCGCTGTCCTGCTCCGGCGTCAGGTCCGTCACGACGCCCGCGATCCATCGAAACCCATGCACGGCCGCCGACCCCGGCGCGAGGTCGGAATATCCCACGACCGTGCCGTCGGGGCCCAGCGCCGTGGGCGTGGGGTAGTTCCCGCCCAGGCCGGCCGTGACCGCGAGGCGATAACGCACGGGCGTCGCCGGGGCGCGCACGGTCACGGACACCGGTGCCGACGTCGCCGTGGCCCCGAACAGGTCGATGCCCACCGCGCGGAACTCGTACGTGCCGGCGGCGAGGTTGGAGACCACAAGGCGGGCGGGGTTGGTGGTGCGGTAGGTGTTGTCGAGGACGACCGGGCCGTAGCCCGCCCCCGACACCAGGAACTGGTGGAACTGGAAGTACGGCGGCTGCGTCACCGTCTCCGCCCGCAAGGCCAAGGCGGCGGGTGCGACGAGGTTCGCCGTGTCGCCCTCGACGGCGAGGTACGTCCGGGGCTTCGCGTACGGCAAGGGCACCGCATGGTGCTGGATGACCACCGGGGCCGACGTGGCCAGCGCCCCGGCGTCGTCCACGGCCAGCACGCGGTAGGTGTTGGTCCCGGCCGGCACGTTGACCAACGCAAAGCGGTAGGGTTCCGACGTCGTCGAGCCCAACGCCACGCCGTCGCGCAACAACGTCAGCCGTTCCACCCGCCCGTCCGCGTCGGCCGCTTCAACGACGATTTTCACCTCGTTCGTGACTACGAACGCGGCCCCATCGGTCGGCGCCGTGATCCGGACGGTCGGCCGGGCGTTCACCAGCACGACGACGGGCTCCGACGTCGCGCGCGCGCCGCGGTCGTCGGTCGCCACCGCCCGGAGGTTCCATGTCCCCGGCGTGGCCGAGGGGAGGACGAGATCGAAGGGGCCCATCGCCAGCGCCGACAGCGTATTGCCCGAGCCATCGATGAACTCGACGCGCACGACGCGCCCGTCGGGGTCGGAGGCGACGGCCCGGAAGACGATGCGGTCGCCCTCGTTGAAGAGGGAGCCCGTGGCGGGGGCGTCGATGCGGACGACGGGGGGCGCGTTGGGCGTATCAACCTCCACGTCCACGGGCGCGGTTTCGGAGAAGGATCCCGTGTCGTCATGCAGGCGCGCCCAGTACCAGTGCGGGCCACGGGCCACGTCGCTGACTTCCCAGGCAAAGGGCGGCGCGTCGGCCAAGCCGAGACGCGTCGTTCCATCGAACCATTCCACGGATGCGATCCGCCCGTCGGGATCGCGGGCTTCGAGGGCCAGTGCCACGCGTGTGGTGGAGTTGGCGGACGGCACGAGGATCCGCGTGCCTGCCGTGGGCGAGGTGACCCGGCCCACCGGCGGAAGGTTGGCCGGGCTCCAGCGAGCCGACCGCTCCGCCGGATGTCCGCCCGCAGTCGCAAACGTCCCGGCCACCCACAGGCCGCCCGCGTCGGCCGCGACGGCGGTAACCACGGGCTCGGGGCCGCCCACGCCACCGTCCAATGCCTGCCATGCCACGCCGTCCCAACGCGCCAAGCCTGGGGTTGGGGTAGTTCCCGAAACCAGGGATCCGCCCGCCGCGATCACGTCCGGCCCGAGCACCTGCAACGACGTGATGCCGCCGTCCGTGCCCGCCCCCAACGCGTTCCAGGCCGTGCCGTTCCAGCGCGCGACGTTCGATGCCTCGATCCCTCCCGCACGGGTGAAGCGACCGCCCACGAAGACGTCGTTGCCCCGCACCCGCAGCGTCTTCACGAACGGTTGGAACCCCGGGAATCCAACGCCCCCGGCCGGCGACGTCCACCGCGCCCCGTCCCACTCGGCGAGGCCGGACGCGGCAACGTCGCCTGCCTGGTCGAACGCGCCGCCGACCCAGAGGCGGCTGCCACGCCACGCCAACGCATGGACGGTGGCGGCAGGTGCTGCGAGCGACCGAACGCCACCGCCCGGAATGGGTTTCCACCGTTGGCCATCCCACACGGCCAGGTTCTCCACGGCGACCCCGCCCGCCGTCCCAAACGTGCCGCCCGCATAGACGCGTCCCTGGGCATCCACGGCGAGCGCCCTAACCACGGCCGCCGGGCCGCCCTCGCCCGCCATCAATCCCCCACCCAGGGCACCCCACGCCGCGCCGTCCCACCGGGCGACGTTCCATGCAGGCACGCCCCCGGCCGTCGAGAATGCCCCGCCCACGAAGACGGAGCCATCCGCCCCCCGCGCCAGCGCCAAGACCGGCCCGTTCACGCCATCGACGGAGGGGGTGCCAGGCGGCCGCAACGCCTGCCACACGGATCCGTTCCATCGCGCGATGTTGTGGACTGGCACGTCGCCCACCTGCGTGAACGTGCCCCCCAGCCAAACGCCGCCGGAATCGTCCGCCATCAGCGCCGAGTACACCCGCGACCCGTCCAACCCGACCGGGAACGCGCCCGGGTCCCAGCCTGCCCCAAGTCCCCGGCTTGCACTGAGCGCCACCAACGCCGCCTGCGTTAGGACGCCCCAAAAGCGCCTGGCCCCGTGCCGACGCGCCCCCTTGAATATTGAAGTCATGCAACAATCCGCCGCAGCCGGCCCATCATGGTCCGGCCGCAGCCCACTCATAAAGCGCAGGAACCCTTCCAAAAGGGACAGGGTGCGGCGGGAACCGTGGCGGTCGATCCGTAGACACTCCCGGCCGCGACGCGACACGTCGCGTTACATGACGTCCATCACCATCCGGCAACTGCACGAACAGACCGGCCGGTGGGTGCGCCAAGCGGCCGCGCTCGGCGAGCTCCACGTCACGGACCGCGGCAGGCCGGTGGCCAGGCTGGTTCCCGCAACCGTTGCCGTCGCCACGCCCTATTTTTCCCGCCGCAAGCTGCTGCCGGCCTTCCGGGCCACGCAAGTGACCGGCCGGGGTGACTCCACCGCAGGAATTTCCGCCGGGCGCGACGATCGGTGATTCGAGACGCGGCAGTCGAAGAGGGTTCCATCACGAGGGAAGGACCTTCCCATCCGGGCGGATGGGCTCACGGAGATGAATCGACGGGCTCACCCTACGAGTAAGGTCGTGATGGGCTACGGGCGGATCTAGGCCGGGTCCCCTGCCTTTGGTGCGCCGGGCGTCCGGCATCTCCGCAGCCACCTGATGGCACGCAAGCTACAGGCTGCCCAAAGGCCGATCATCGGGTCAATCCGGTGCGACCGAGCCCGTTGCCCCTGCGTCCCACAATGAAAGCGCCCCACCCCGAGCCACCGCGCCCACGTAGCGGCCGTCCGGCGAGAATCGCACGCGATAGAACTTCGAGCCATCGCCCCGCAATGTCAGCACCTCGGCACCCACCCCGGGGTCCCATAGCTTCACCGCGTCGCGCCCGCGCCCGCCCGTCGCCAGCCTCCGTCCGTCCGGCGAGAACGCCGCCGCCCAAGCCTCCTGCAAGTGCCCGCTCATCGCCGCCTGTGGTGCCAGCCCCGCCGCGTCCCAGAGCCAGACCACCCCATCCTCCCCCGTCGTCGCCAACGTCCGCCCATCCGGCGCATGCACGACGTCCGTGCATCGCCCGCCCGTGGCCACCGGGCCGGCCAGTGGACGTCCGTCCACCGCACGCCACAAGCGCAACGTGCCATCGCGATGGACGCTCGCGATGGCTCCGAAGTCCGGCGCCAGTGACGCCGCCACCACGCCCTCGGCCAGCCGCCACAAGGGGTCCGGCATCGGCCCGTCACCGGGCCAGAGCCGCACGTTCCCGGACTGTTCCACGGCCCACCATCCGCGCACGGGCTGGTGCGCGAGAAGCACCGGCACGCCCGCGCCCATTCGCGCCCGCGCCCGAAGCCGTCGCTCGTTGAGATCCCATTCCTCGATCCATCCAGTGTCCGTCCCAACGGCCACGCGCGAGCCATCCGCTGTAATGGCCACCTCGCCAAAGCGCCCATCGAATCGCCCCAGCACGTCCGCCCGCATCGCTCCGGCATGGGGCAGGCCGCACAGGAACAACGTCCCGTCCCATCCCGACGCCACGAGCCGGCCCGTGCCCGGGAGGAACTGAAACGACGCCACGTCCCCAGGCGCACGCACCGGCTCCTCCAGGGACGAGCGTCGAACCGGATCCCAGACGAGGACCCGCCCATCCCGGCCGCCGCTCGCCAAGTTCCGGCCATCCGTGGACCACGCCAACGCCTGCACCGTGTCCCAATGTCCCCGCAATCGAACCTCGGCTGGCCGGACGGCCTGGCGCGCCGGACCGGAACCCACGTCCCACACCCGCACCGTCTGGTCGCCACCGCCGCTGGCCAGACGCAGGCCCTCCGGCGACCACGCCAATGCCGAAACCCACGATGGATGCGCCTCCCACGAGCGGACCTCGTCGCCCGTGGCCGCGTCCCAAAGCCGGAGCCGCGTGTCCGAGAACCCCGCGCCCGACGCGATGCGCGAGCCCTCGGGGGAGAAGGCGAGCGCGGTGATCCCTTCCGCAGAAGCCTGCCACGAACGCAACGTGCGCAGCGCGGAGGGCTCCAGCAGATGCACCCATCCATCCGTGCCGCCCCATGCAAGCACGTCACCCGCGGGCGATGCCGCAAGCACTCCCTTCATTGTCCCTTCCGGGCGCGCCACGGCCCACGACGCCATGGCGTTTCCGGAGGCCAGGTCATGGAGCCGGAGGGTGGCGTCGGCCTGGAACGAGGCGATCACCTCGCCCCTGTCCAACATCGCCAGGGAAAGGGCGGGCGACTCGATGGGGATGGAGGTCGCCGGGCCCGTCCATGGCGCGCGCCGCACGCCAACGCCAGAACCGCCATTGGGAAGCCTCATGCCCCATGCGATGGCGAGGCCGTCCGGGGCGAGGGCCAGGGGACCGTGGGCGGGCCACGCGTCCCATGCCGCGCGTGCATGTCCCGATGCCATGTCGAGGACGCGCATCCCGCCGCCGCCGTCCCGCACGATGCAGGCTCCGTCGCGCGTGACGGCAAGGCCCACCACCGGCGCGGGCCCCTCATGCACGGTCGCGACCGCGTCGCCCCGGCAGGCCTTGTCGAGCCAACGCCATTCCCAGTGGCGCAAGTCCTCCTGGCCCGGGCCGGGGATCGAACGGCGAAGGACGTCGCGGACGCGCCCGACCTGGCCTTGCTCCAGGGCCACGGCCGCCAGGTTCATGTCGGCGACGACGCCTGCCCTGCGCGCGGCCAATTCCCCGGCCTCGGCGCGGCCGCGTTGGCGTTGCTCCGCGACGCGCGCCAAGGCCTCTCGACGCCATGCCCAGGTGCTGAGGACGAGGGCGACCAGGAGCGCGCCCGCAGCCACGCCGCCCGCCGCGACGGCCAGCCGATGGCGACCCACCCATTTCTGCAACCGATAGCCGAAGCCGCCGGGACGTGCATGGACGGGTTCGCCCTCGAGATGCCGCCGGAGGTCCTGGGCGAGGGCGTGGGCGGTCTCGTAGCGCCGGGCGGGATCCTTCGCGAGACACTTCGCCACGATGGCTTCAAGGTCGCCCTCCAACGACGCCCGCCACCG
>JBJSZF010000276.1:0-14697 GCA_046090125.1 Verrucomicrobiota bacterium | reverse complement strand
GGAGCCGCGACCCCGGCCGGGATTGCGGCGGCGGCGCGTCGCTTGCTGGGGGACCCGAAGGAACGCGCGGATCGGCGGGGCCGCTTGCTGGCGGTGGCCGCGCAACTGGGGCAACCCGGATCGGCGCGTCGTTCCGCAGGTTGCCTTGCGGCCTTGCGGGAGCGCCCCGCACCGAGCCGCCAGACGTCGGCGCGGGCCGCCTTCACGCTGGTGGAGTTGTTGGTGGTGATCGCGATCATCGCCGTCCTCGCGGGCATGTTGCTCCCGGCGTTGTCGCGCGCGAAGGCCCGCGCCCACGGCATCCAATGCGTCAGCAACCTTCGTCAGCTTGGGCTCGCCAACTTCATGTACGTCAACGACCACGGGCACACGATCCCGTATCGGCTCGACGACAACCTGTGGATGCGAAGCCTGGTCCGGCTCTACGCGCAGGTGGACAAGGTCCGCCTCTGTCCCGCCGCGCCGTACAGCAAGCGGTTTCCGGCCGGGAGCGCCAACACCGCGTGGGTCTGGCCCCTCAGCAACGAGGTCAACCCCGCCACCGGGGAGCCGCGCTGGACCGGCAGCTATGCGCTCAACGGCTGGATGTACCACGGCGACTGGACCGTCCAGGACCGGCGCCCGCCCACCGCCAACGCCTTCCGCAACGAGGGCGACATCCGGTCCCCATCCACCACGCCCGTGCTGGCCGACGGGAGTTGGGTGGATGCATGGCCGCGCGAGGCGGACCGCCCGTCGCGCGACCTGCGCCTAGGGGTCACGGCCGACACCGCCGGGACGATCGCCGTCCTCACGATCGCCCGGCACGGGTCCGGGCTCGCCGGGCTCCCCAAGAACATCCCGCCCGGCCAGCGTCTTCCCGGCGCGATCCAGCTATCGTTCGCCGACGGGCATGCGGGGCTCGTGCCTCTTGAGCAGTTGTGGACGCTGAACTGGCACCGGGAGTGGCAGGAGCCCGCCACGCGGCCGCGGTGAGTCTCGGGCCGGGCCTACCTTGGCTTGCTGCGTCGCGCCCGAGCGCCGCGACGGCACCGGAGGAAGTCCTCGATCAGGCGCACGTGGAGATGGTCCTTGTCACGGCCCACGGCGCGCTTGCTGCGTTGGATGCGTCGCAGGCCCAGCACGCGGACCTTCCGGCCGCCGATTTCCGCGCGCACCGCATGACGTGACTCGGACTGGAAGGTTCCCAAGCCGGTGACGGTAGAGACGAAGTTCACGGGGCGTGCGTCTTCCAGGTAAACCACCGTGTTGGCTCCCACGGTGGCCCCTGCGCGCCGGGCAATATTGACGACCCGCATGGACGAACGTGGGGGGAGGTCGATCCAGAGGTCGATGTCGAGGGTGCTGCCCATGACGCCTTGGGCAATGGCCGCCGACATGCCGATGATCAGGTACGGGATGGCCTAGGACTCGAGGGCTTCCAGTAGCCGGCCGAACGCATCTGGCGTTCCCAAAGGTCCCAACGTTCCTGCGGCGTCGCCGCCCGCCCGAGGGCGTGCAGCGACTTCTCGCCGTCGTCCAGGCCGCGCACGCCCCGCAGACGACGCAGCATTCGGGCGGCGCGGACGGGCAACAGCTCGGTTCGGTCGGGCACGCGGTGAAGTCCAGCGACCCGGCCGTCGCCCTTCCTCCGTTTGACCCTGGGGCCTTCCGGCATAACCTCGCCGCCCATGTCGAAGCCGAGCGGCCCGTCCGCGCGCCAGGGTCCCCGCTGCATCCGCCTCCGAGGGGTGCGCCAGAACAACCTGCGCAACCTGGACCTCGACCTGCCCATGGGCCGCCTCGTGGTGGTCACCGGGCTCAGCGGCTCCGGCAAGAGTTCGCTGGCCTTCGACACGCTCTACGCCGAGGGCCAGCGCCGCTACATCGAGACGTTCTCGCCGTATGCGCGGCAGTTCTTCGACCGGATGGACAAGCCGGCCGTGGATCGCATCGAGAACATCCCGCCCGCCATCGCCATCGAGCAGCGCAACGCCGTCCGCACCACGCGTTCCACCGTCGGGACCATGACGGAGTTGTCCGAGCACGCGAAGGCGCTGTGGCACCAGCTTTCCGTGCTGCATTGCCGCGGGTGCCACCAGCCCGTGCGGCGCGAGCCCCCGCAGGTGGTGTGGCACGAGGCGTCCGCACATGCGTCCCTGGCGACGCGCGGGATGGGGGCAACTGGAGTCCCGTTGGATCGTTCGCATTGCGATGGCGGCGTGCTGCACGACGTGTCCGTGGGCTACGCCGTCCCGGGCGCGTCCATCGCCACGCCCGGAGCGGGCGCGCCGGAATGGCTCGTCACCTTCGACCTGCCGTTGTCCGAGAAGCTGACCGTGCCGGAGCAACTCGCGTTGCTCGGCAAGCAAGGGTTCGCGCGCGTCCTGTGGGAGGGTGCGGTCCGTCGCCTCGCGGACGTTGCCGAAGACCTCGCGGCGCGTCCGCCGGCGGCCCTGGTGGTGGTCGTGGATCGCGTTCGCATAGGCGAGGCCGGACGGGCGCGCTGCGTCGAGGCGTGCGAGCAGGCGTATCAATTCGGGCGAGGCCGGCTCGTCCTGCGGCACGCCGACGGCACCCTGTGGCGCGCGTTCAGCGCCGGGTTCCATTGCGCCGCCTGCGACGTCGAGTACCGGGAGCCCACGCCCGCGTTGTTCTCGTTCAACCATCCCGTCGGGGCCTGCCCCGAGTGCAAGGGCTTCGGGCGCGTCATCGGCATCGACCCCAGCCTCGCGGTGCCCGACCGTTCGCGGACGCTGGCGGGCGGGGCGGTGAAGCCGTGGCAATCGGGCATGAGCGCCGAGTGCCAGGCGGACCTAGCCCGGGCCGCGCGCAAGGCGGGCGTGCCCATGAACGTCCCGTTCGCGGAGCTTTCGGAGGCGCATCGGCGCTGGGTGATGGACGGGGAGGACGACTACGACGCAGACGACCCGGCCCGGAGCTGGCCCCGGCTTTGGTACGGTGTGAAGGGCTACTTCCGCTGGCTCGAGAGCAAGTCGTACAAGATGCACGTGCGCGTCTTGCTGTCCCGGTACCGGAGCTATCGCACGTGCCCGGCGTGTCGCGGGCGCCGGTTCAACCCGGACTCGTTGCTTCACCGGTTGCCGTTGCCGCCGGGGATGCCTTCGGACGGTGGCGAGCCGTCGATCACGCTGGCCGAGTTCAACGGATGGCCCGTCAACAGGGCGTTGGAATGCGTCGGTGCCCTCGTGGGCCAACATCGTCCCGCCCCGCACGAGCCGCTGGGGCAAGTGCTCGGCGAGATGCAGGCGCGGCTCGCCTACCTGGTCGAGGCGGGGTTGGGCTACCTCACGCTGGATCGTGCCACGCGCACGCTGTCCGGCGGGGAGACCGCGAGGGTGAACCTCACCACGTGCCTCGGAACCCGGTTGGTCAACACGCTGTACGTCCTCGACGAGCCCTCAGTGGGCCTTCACCCGCGGGACACCGAGCGCCTGGTGCGCATCCTCGCGCGCCTGCGCGACCTCGGGAATACCGTCGTGGTCGTCGAGCACGAGCCCGCCGTGATGCGTGCGGCGGATCACCTGTTGGACTTGGGCCCCGGGCATGGGGAGACGGGTGGGTGCATCGTGTTCGACGGGCCGCCCTCGCGCCTTGAGGAGGCCACGCAATCGCTCACGGCGGACTACCTGCTGGGGCGACGTTCGTTGCCGGCGCCACCGCGGAGGCCAGTCCGCGCCGAAGGTTCGAGGGACCCGGTCCTCCGGTTGCGCCACGCCTCGCGGAACAATCTTCGCGACGTGTCGGTGGACATCCCGTTGGGCCGTCTCGTCGTCGTCACGGGCGTGTCGGGCTCGGGCAAGACGACGTTGGTGCGGGAGGTGTTGATGCCCCTCCTGGAGTCGCGGCTTGGCGGGGGGCAGGCCGTGGGCGCAGAGGGCGAGGGTGAGGATGCCGAGGCAGGCTCCGACGTGGCGCAGGGCGAGGGTGCCCCAGAAGCGGAACTCGCGCCGGTTCCGTGGCTTGCCTCGGTGTTGCTCGTGGACCAGGCGTCCTTGGGCCGAACGCCGCGGTCGAACCCGGCCGTGTACGTCGGGGCCTTCGACCATGTGCGCGCGACGTGGGCCGCCTCGCCTGCCGCCAAGGCGCGCGGCATGGGGGATGGCGCGTTTTCCTTCAACTCCGCGCAGGGCCGCTGCGCCCGCTGCGGCGGGGCGGGGCACGAGAAGACCGAGATGCAGTTCCTCTCGGACGTGTACGTGAGGTGCCCGGCCTGCGACGGGCGGCGGTACCAGGGCCATGTGCTGGAGGTGACGCTGGATGGGCCGCGTGGCGTGGCGTGGTCCATCGCGGACTTCCTGGGCGCGACCGTCGAGGACGCCGTGGCCTTCCTGGATGGATTGGACGGATGCCGTCCGGCCGCGCGGGCCGCGTCGCGGCTGCGTCACCTTCTCGACGTGGGCCTCGGCTACCTGCGGTGCGGCCAGCCGGTGAACACGTTGTCGGGCGGCGAATGCCAGCGGCTGAAGCTTGCCAGCCACCTTGCGGAGTGGGGCGACCAACCCGGGCAACGCTCTGGAAAGCCCACCTTGTTCGTGTTCGACGAGCCCACCACGGGCCTGCACTTCGACGACGTCCGCGTTCTGGTGGGCGTCTTCCATCGATTGGTGGACGCCGGGCATTCGGTGCTGGTGGTCGAGCACAACCTCGAGGTGGTGAGGCAGGCCGACTGGCTGATCGACCTCGGGCCGGGTGCCGGATCGGAGGGCGGCCTTGTGGTGGCGACGGGCACCCCGGAGTCGGTGGCGGCGCACCCCGGGAGCATCACGGGGCGGTTCCTGCGCGAGGAGCTTCCTCCACGTTCCGTAGCCGCCACACCAACCACAGCGTGAGAAGGCCCGACGCGGCCGCGAGCCATCCGAGACGGCCGTACCCCAGCAGTCCGCCTGATGGGGTTCGTGTCACCAAGGCCCCGCCAATGGTGGCGCTCAGGCCGCCCGCGAGGTCGCGGACGCACGATGCGAGGCTCATGAAGGCGCCCCGGTCCCGGGCCTTGACCGTCGTGGACAGCAACGCCTGCGCCGGGACGAATCGTCCGCTGCCAAACACGAAGTAGCTTCCGGCCAACGCCACCACGAGCCATGCCGGCATGGTGCCCGGCAAGGCGATCGCCAGCGTCACCGGTAGGGCCGCCGCCACCAGCCATGCGAACACTCTCTGGCGACCATGCCGGTCCGCCAAACGGCCGATCCATGGGCCCGTCCATGCCGAGGCCGCGCCACCGACCATGTACACGAGGGGCACCGCTCGTTCCGGCAGGCCAAGGTCCCCCACCAGGTGCGGCGCCAGCAGCGGGATGATCGCGAAGTGCCCGAACACGAGGACCGCCATGAAGGCTAATCCGCGCCCGACGGCCGGTTGGGCCAGCAACGACAGCATCGGCCCGATGCCGGCAGGACCGGCCGGCTCCGCCAGGTGCGCCCGCACGGGCGGAAGCATTTGCGCCAGCATCCATCCGTTGGCCGCCACCAACGCAGCCAGCGCGACGAAGGGTGCCTGCCACCCAAGGCCCTGCGCCAGCAACAGTCCCAGGGGCACCCCCATCGCCGCCGCCGCCGAAAACGCCGTCGTCAGGATGCCCATCGCGGCTCCCCGCCTTGCCGGGGGCACCAAGTCCCCCGTGATCGCCATGACCGTGGTGCCTGCCAACCCGCCGGCTAGCCCGCTGAAGCCACGCGCCCAGAGCAGTTGCGTCGGCGTCTGCGCGAGGGCGCACCCGAGCGACGCCACGCAGAACGCGCCGTGAAACCACAGCAGCATCCGGCGCCGGTCGAAGCGGTCCATCCACGGCGCGGCGATGAATCCACTGACCCCCGCCACCACGGTGTACACCGAGACGAGGTGGTTGAACGCGGACGGCTCCAGCGACCAGAGCCGCATGAACCCTGGCCCCAGGGGCATCAGGATCATGAAGTCCACGACGTGCGCGAACTGCACGGCCGCCAGCAGCCACAACACCCGCCTTTCTCGGCGCTCATCCATCATCATCCGGATGGGCATCGTGCGCCGCCCGCTGCGGTTGGCACGCTCCGTTTGCGTGGGGCGTCGATGAACAGTGCACGATTTCTTCCAGCAAACGTAACGCCCCTGCAAACGAGGATTGACCTCGTTGCGTCGCCCCGCCCATCGTCAATGCGTTCTCCCTACGGGCGCGCTCGCATTAGAGAAACAACGTGAGTTGCACGCGCGGCCCGGCCATGGGCGGACGCGTGGTGCGAATGCACGACCCGAAGGGGGGTGACGATCAATGCCAGCCAAGAAGGCTCCTGCAAAGAAGGCCGCGGCGAAGAAGCCCGCAGCCGCGAAGGCTGCGGCGAAGAAGCCCGCAGCCAAGAAGAAGTAACGTCTCCACCAACCCAAGGCGGAGGGCCCACGTTCGTCGCGGGCCCTCCGCCTTGGTCATTTCAACGGGCGCCATGTCGTCGGCCCCAAGGCCAGGAGGCCGTCCCCCAACACCCGCGCCCGCAACCCGCCTCGCCCCTTGAGGAACGCCTCGGCCCCCGCCCCCACGGCGACGTCCATCCACGCGCAGGGGCGACACTCCTCGACGCCCTCGAATTGCACGCCGCCCAACTCGAACCTCCGTCCCACCCACGCGTTCAGGTCCACCCCTTCCAAGACCACGTTGCGTCGGCACGCGGACGCATCGCGCCGCACCCCGAGCGCCTCGCACAAGGCCCGGTGCACCTCCGCCGAGTAGAACGTCACCTGCCCCTTGTACCCCGGCGCATGGTCGAGGAAGCGGTCCCCCTCGATCCCGCGCCCGGCCAGCAACCGGATCCGCTCCAGCGACTCCATCGCGTGCGTCCCCGGCTCAAGCCCGAACCGGCCCACGAAGTTGTGCCCGATCGACCGATGCAACCCCACGATGACCGTCGCCGTCATGCCCGCTCGCGTGTCACGACCGCCACGAAGGCCCCGTCCGTCCCGTCGGCCACCGGGGTCAATGCCCGTTCCTTCTCCAGCGTCCATCCCGTGTGGCTCGACACGAACGAGCGGGCGACGGCCTCGTTTTCCTCCGGTTCCAGGCTGCACGTGGAATAGACCAGCGTGCCGCCGGGCCTCACGTAGCGGGCCGCCCGGTCCAACACCGCGCACTGGGTGGCCGCCAAGCGATCCACCTCCGACGCCTCCAGCCGCCATCGCAGCTCGAGGCGTCGCCGCAACACGCCCGTGTTCGAGCACGGGGCATCCACCAAAACTCGGTCGAACGTGCCCGGCGCACCCGGTGGATTCGGCGGGGGCGACACCGTGATGCTCGTCGCACCCAGCCGCGTGGCGTTCTCCTCGACCAACCGCAGCCGTCCGGCGTGGTTGTCGTGCGCCACCACGCGTGCCTGGTTGCCTGTCAACTGGGCTACCCACGTCGCCTTGCCTCCCGGGGCTGCGCAATAGTCCAGCACGCTCTCGCCCGGGCGCGCCCCCAGTTCCACCCCGGCCATCAGCGTGCTCGGGTCCTGCACGTAAAAGCCTCCGGACTGAAACGACGGCAGCGTCGCGAGCGACGGATGGGACACCAGCTCGTGGACGAGGCCTTCTGGCAACCACGGCCTCTCGAAGGGCCGCGACTCCACCCCTTCCTCCCGCCATCGCGCCAGGGTGGCCTCCACCGTGGCGCGCAGCGTGTTGATCCGCGCAAAGGTTGGCGGGGGCATGTTGTCCCATTCCAGGAGACGGCGCATGGACGCCTCCCCATGCCGCGCGCGCCAACGCTCCACGAGCCAACCTGGGTGCGAGTAGCCCGTTGCCGGGTCCTCCTCGCGCAGCCGCGCGAGGGCGGATACCACGAGCGCACGCTCGCGCTCGCATCCGCGAAGGACCGCGTTGATGAAGCCCGCCGCCGCGCCCAGCCCGGCCTCGCGCGCCGCCTCGACCGTCTCGTGCACCGCCGCGTGCGCCGGAATCCGCTCCAGCCAGAACAACTGGTACAACCCCAGCCGCAGCAGGTCCTGCACTTCCGGCCGCTGGGCCCGCCCGTCCGTGCGACGGGCCACGAGCCAGTCGAGAGCGGCCCGGTGCCGGGTCACCCCATACAACAACTCCTGTGCCAGCCGCCGGTCCGGTCCCGGCAGGGATCGAAAGGCTGGATCGGACTCCAACCGATGCTCCAGGAAGTCCCCCGCCGAGGCTCGTCGAAGGGCGCGAAAGGCAATTTGTCTTGGTCTGGCATCCACCACGCGGCCATAATGACCGCCATTCGACATTCGGCCAGCGCGCAGTTCCGCCCGAATCCAGGTGGGAGACAACGTGTTTTCCCCGGGCGCGGCGGCAGGCCGGACGAGCCATTTCAAGACGATGAAAGACGAACTCGATAAGCTGGTCGCCAGCGGCAAGATCCAGTCCCGCCACGTCGATCCCATCCTCAAGCTCGTCAACGCGGGCTTCTGCCAGCACAAGAGCTGGGGCTTCGGCCGCATCACCGCCCTCGATGGCATCCTTGGACGGCTCAACATCGACTTTGCCTCCAAGTCGGGCCACTCCCTCGACCTTGTCTTCGCCGCGGACTCGCTCAAGCCCATCGGCCGCGACCACATCCTCGTCCGCAAGCACCTGGATCTCGAAGGACTCAAGCGCGAGGCCGCCCTGCATCACCTCGACGTCGTCCGCATCGTCCTGAAGTCCATGAACGGCCGCGCTACCGTGGACCAAATCCAGGCCATCCTCAGCGACGTTGTCACCGAGGACTGGAAGAAGTGGTGGGAGGTCGCCCGCGGCGAGATGAAGCGCGACGGCCATTTCACCGTCCCGCTCAAGAAGACCGAGCCCGTTCTCTACGAGGAAAAGGAAATCACCCTGGGCGACCGCCTCCTCGCCGACGTCCGCGCCGCCAAGGGCCTCAAGGCCCGCATCGCCGTCGCCGCCGACGTCCTCAAGTCCATCGACGACCTCCGCGACCACGGCGTCATCCCCGAGGTCGTCAACCTTCTCGCCGCCGAGGTCCAGTCCCACGCCCAAACGATGCCGTCCCTCGCGCTCGAGGGCATCTTCATGCGCGACGACCTCCGCCAGTCCGGCGGCCTGAGCTCGCCCGAGGGCCAGATCTCCGCCCGCGACATCCTCGTCCCCATCAGCCAGGAATCCCCGCCCGAGCGCCTCATCGAGCGTCTCGTCGCCTTCTTGGAGGAACTTCCCGCCGTCAAGCATCGCCGCGCCCTCGAGGCCCTCCGCGAGGCTGTTCCCGACTGGGGCGCCCTCCTGGTCCTCGTCATCAACCGCGTCTCCGCCAAGCTCGCCGGCGAGTGCGCCCGGCTCCTCATGGTCGAAAGTCGCGGGCAGCTTCTCAAGGACACCCTCGCCCGCCTCATCTCCCAACACGGCGCATCCTCCGAGCTCCTCTTGTGGTTCGGCAAGGAACGGGATGACCACTTCGCCGACATCCTCGGGCCCGAGGTCTTCCGCGCCATGATTACCGCCATGGAGCGCGATGCGTTCAACGAGAAGAAGACCGCGCGCCTCCATGACTTCATCCTCGGTGACCAGCAACTCCTTCCCGAGCTTATCGAGGCCGCCGACGTCGAGATCATCAAGGACCTCGTCCGCAGCCTGCAGCTCTCCCCGGTGTTCGATGACATGGAGAAGCGCTCCCTCCTCGGCCGCATCGTCAAGGTCTATCCCCAGATCCAGTCCCTGATCACGGGCGATGCCTCCAAGGAGGACAAGACCTTCATCGTCTCCTGGCCGTCCCTCGAGCGCCGAAAGGCCGAGTACGACCACCTGGTCAACAAGGACATTCCCGCCAACATCAAGGACATCGCCATCGCCAAGTCCTACGGCGACCTCCGCGAGAACCACGAGTTCAAGGCCGCCAAGGAAATGCAAAAGGTCCTCCACCGGCGCAAGCAGGAGCTCGAGCTCCAGCTCGCCCGCGCGCGGGGCTCCGACTTCTCCAACGTCCGCACGGACATCGTCCTTCCGGGCACCCGCGTCACCTTCACCGACCTTGGCACGGGCAAGCAGGAGGTCGTCTCCATCTTCGGGGCCTGGGACGGCGACCCGGATCGCAACATCCTCTCCTACCTCACCCCGCTCGCCCAATCCCTCGTCAACAAGGGCGTCGGCACCGATGCCGAGATGGCCTCGGGCGACGCCCAGCGCCACCTGCGCATCGACGCCATCGAGGCCGCCGACACCAGCCTCGTCGGGTCCGTGTCCAATTCCTGACCCATGCGTGGCGCCAGGCCCCTCATGGGCCCGGCCCGCTCCGCGCCACCCTACCCATGCCCCCGCCCGACGACGGCCCCCCTCCCGTCGTCCGCGTCGCCGCCGTGGCCATGGCCACGCGCTTCGAGATCGCCCTCCACGGCCCGCGCCCCGAATCCCTTCGCGCCGCCGCCGAGGAGGCCCTTGCGGAGGTTTCACGCGTCGAGGCATGGCTTTCCCCCTACCTCCCCCACTCCACCCTCTCCCGCATCCATCGCGACGCCCATCTCCAGCCCGTCGTCGTCGAGCCGCCCGTGTTCGACTTCCTCCGTCTCGCCGCCGATCTCGTTCATGCCACCGGCGGGGCCTTTGATCCCACCGTAGGGCCGTTGCTTCGCGCTTGGGGCTTCCAAGGCGGCGACCCCGTCCCGCCCAATACCGAAGCCATCCAAGAAGCCCGCTCACGCGTTGGATGGCACCACATCCGGCTCAATCCCTCGGCCTGTTCCATCCAACTGCTTCGGCCCGGCGTTGAAATCCACCCGGGGGCCATCGGCAAGGGCTGGGCCCTCGACCGCGCCGCCGACATCCTCCGCGACTGCGGCGTCACCTCGGCGTTGCTCCATGGCGGCACCAGCTCGGTGGTCGCCATCGGCTGCCCGCCCGGCCTTCCGGCATGGCGTGTCGCCTTGCCCTCGCCGCCCCACGCGTCGTCCCCGTTCACGGGTGGCTCCATCGTCGAGCTGCGTGACGAAACCCTCTCCGTCAGCGCCGCGTGGGGTCGTTCTGCGGATGGGCCTGCCCACGTCGTGGACCCAAGAACGGGCGAGCCTGTCCCAACCGGCCGCATGGCCGCCGTCGTCCTTCCCTCGGCCGCCGCATCCGACGCATGGTCCACGGCGCTTCTGGTGGCGCCGCTGGACATCCCAACGCGCCTCGCCGCGATGCATCCGGGCGCCCGTTGGTGGGTGGCGTCGTAGCGAGGCCATGTACGGGAAACCCATCGACGCCGGATGCCCGCCGCGGGCACGTTGACGCGCCGATGGACGACGCTTCACAAGGTTCGCACCGCATGCGCGGGCACTGGGCTGCCGTGCTGTGCTTGGTCCTGGCCATCGGGTTCGGAATCGCCGCGTTGCTGCGTCGTGAGGCTGCCACGCATCCGGAGGCCACGTTGCCGGACGGGACCCTTTTTGTGGTGGAAGGCCTCACCTTCGGACCCCGCCACGAGCTGCGGTTCGAGCCCGAGTTCTGGACCGCGCTGAAGTCCGCGTTGCCCGCCCCATGGCATCGGTTCACGGGCCCGCCCCTTCGCCCGCGCCTTATGGATTCCAATGACCGCGGCGACCGTGCGGGCGGCCTGTGGCTGTCGCGATGGGATCCCGTGGCCGGGAAGTTCCTGTCCTTGGACTTGGACTCGGATCTTCGGGTGCAGACGGTGACGCAGGGCGGGCTTGTCTTCGACGTGGGCGGGAGTTCCACGTATGGGCAAGGGGAGCGCGCCGGGCGCTTCGTGAGCGGCCTCGTCCTGGACGGCCGGGCTGAAACCCTTCGGATGCGGCTGTCGCGTGGTGACTGGAAGGCGGAACTTCAGATCCCGAACCCGCGACGTGGCGAACGGTTCGAGACGTGGGAGGCCGGCCCTTTGCCGCGCACGAACCTCGTGAAGGGCTTCGGGATGGTGCTTCACGGCCTGCGCGACCACGGGTCCGCCAAGGAACCCCTGTGGATGCCCCAGTTTGAAATCCTGAAGGAGGGACGCCCCGCCGGGGAGTGGTTTTCCGCCCACTGGTCCTTCCTGGATCCCACCGGCAACCAAGGACATCGCGGCCTCCCCGAGTCCGAGCCCACTTGGAAGGTCCGCATGTTGGCGCGGCCCACGTCGAAGTTCCCGTTTTCAACCGCCCAACGGTTTCCCCTGGGCCGCATCCGACTCCCCGCCCCGGGCGAGTTCCTGGTGTTGTCGCCCGGCCCGGACTGGACCAATGCGGGGTTGCACGCCGTTGTGATCACCGGGCCCGGCAGCTTTGGCTTCACCGATGGCCGCAACACGATGGCCCGGCCGCCGGGCGACTCGCCCGTCCTCGGCTCGATTTCTATCAACAGCCGGCAATGGTCCCTCCAGTGGGGCTCCGCCGACCCCGCCGCGCACTTGTTTTTGGGCAGCCCCCACTCCGGGGCGTGGCTGATGCCGGACAACACGGGCAAGGACCTCGTGCTCCTCGCACGGCGCGCGGACGGTTCCTTGGCCACGTCGAGCGGCGGGAACAACTCCATGATGAGCGACGGACAGGTTCATCGACGCCTGGTTTCGTTTGTGTTTGCCGCCGGGGAAAAGTCCCAGCCCTACGATCTCGAACTGGCCGTGTCCGAGGTGTTCACGGCCGAGTGGCTCGTGGCATCGCCACAGCGCCGCTGACGAGGAGCGGACGGGGGGCGGACGGGGAGCGGACGGGGGGCGTGGGGATGGGGCCTGATGCGAGAGGTGGTGGGCCCAGCAGGATTCGAACCTGCAACCAAGGGATTATGAGTCCCCTGCTCTAACCGTTGAGCTATGGGCCCAGGAGCGCGGACATCCAGAGGCTGCCGCAATCCCGAGCATCGGTGAAGCACCAACCCGTGCCCCAAGGCACCGCCCTGGTGTGGGCTTATCGGACCATCCCTCGTCTCCCATGCGCCCCGAGTTTCCCCTTCCCGCAGGGCGGCCGAACGGTGAAGCATCGGACCTATGAACGGGCAAGGAGGCAGTCGGGTGGTCCTGGGGGGGGGCGGAACAAGGTTGGGGCGCGGCTTCACGTTGATCGAGCTTCTCGTGGTCATTGCGATCATCGCGATCCTCGCCGGGATGCTGTTGCCGGCGCTGGGCAAGGCCAAGGCCAAGGCCAACCAGATCAAGTGCCTGTCCAACCTCAAGCAGATGGGGTTGGCCCACACCCTCTACCTGGATGACTTCCGCGGCGTGATGCTCCCCTACAACGGGTCCGCCAGCCTGTGGATGAACACGCTGATGAACTACCAGGGCAAGGCCCATTTCCTCCGTTATTGCCCCACCGCCCCCGAGCCCGCCAAGCGCATCTCCCGCAACCCCGCCAACCCCGACTACGGCACCGCCGACGAAACCTGGATTTGGCGCACCAACGGCGTGCGGGGCTACCAGGGAGCCTATTGCTTCAACTCCTGGTTCTACTCGGCGCCGCCCGTCGAGCCGGCGAAGGCGTTCATCAAGGAGGCATCCGTCGAGGCCCCGTCGCTGAGCTTCGTCTTTGGCGATGGCATGTGGGTCGATGCCTGGCCCGAGGCCAACGATGTTCCCACGCGCAACCTGTACGAGGGCGACGGCGTGAGCGGCGGCCTGGGCCGGTTCATGATCAGCCGACACGGCAGCGGCCCCATCGGGAAGGCCGCCCCTCGCAAGATGGCCCCCGGCGACAAGCTGCCTGGCGGCGTCAACATGGCCGCCTTTGACGGCCACGCCGAGCTGGTGCCCATGGAACGTCTGTGGTTCTACAACTGGCACCTGGGCTACAAGATTCCGGCCACGCGGCCGCGCTAGCCATGGGCAGGCCGTTGCACATCCCCCTGACCCGCCGTGGTTGGATGGCTCGCGCCGTCGCGGCCTCGCTCGTGCTTCCTCCCGCTGTTGCATGGGCCGAGACCGCATCCACGCCGCCCCGCTCCTCATGGCGGCGCAACGAATTCGAGGTCCTTCGCGCCTTTCCCAAGGGCTGGCTGGACGTTCTCTGCGCCAACGACCTGCCCGATGCCAACGGCCTCACCGGCACCAACCGAAACGTGGGCCGGTGGCTCGAGGCCGGGCCCCAGCGTGGCAGTTGCCGGGGCGTCATCGCCGCCCTCGTGGCGGGAGACCTCGCCCGTGCCGACCAAGGCTGGAAGGGCATCGACCTCGCCTTTTCCAAGCAACGCGCGGACGGCGGCTTCGAGGCGACCGTGCGTCCCAATGGCTCAAGCGCGCAGTCCGGCGCGGCCGCCGTCGAGACCGCCTACTTTTTCCTCCAGGAGGTGGGCCGCATGTTGCTGGTGCTGCGCCAATCCCCCCATTCGGCCCGCTTCGACGACCGCGCTGCGGCCTTGCTTCCCCGCCTGCGGCACGCCGGTGCGTTCATTGCGGCGGGAGAGGCCGGCATCATCGAGAAGAGCAGCAAGGCGGTGAATCGGATCATCATCGCCGCCAAGGCCTTTGGCACCTGCGGACGCGTCCTGGGCGATGAGGCCCTCGTCGAGGCCTCGCGTCGCCTCGCGCGCCACGCGCTGACGCTTCGCGACGCCGACGGCGTGTTCATCGAGCACGGTGGGCGCGACTCCAGCTACAACGTCGTGTCCCTCTTGTTCGGGCAGGTGTTGGCCCTCCATGTGGACCTGCCCGAGTTCGAGGCCGCCTTGCGCAAGGCCACCGCATGGCAACTTGGGCGCATCCAACCCGACGGCACCGTGGACGTCACGGGCAACACCCGGACGGGCGTCGGCAAGGAGCCTGGGTTCGATGGCAAGCCCAAGGGCGTGAACCACAACGAGGTCATCTTCGCGCTCGCCTACGCC